>JAFVWL010000109.1 GCA_017501695.1 Oscillospiraceae bacterium | reverse complement strand
CCGCCTCCACCATTGCCTTGAACTTTTCCACAAGTGCTGCGATGCCCTCCTCGCCCTGAGCGGGGTCGATGATGTAGAGCACCTCATACTTACCGGTGATCTTAGCCATGTTGTTTGCACCTCCTTTTGGACTTTTGGCCCCCGGTCTCGCCGGGAGCAAGGATATGTCCGCATTCGCAGACCAGTTTATTATATGGGATCATCCCCAATTTGTCAAGGATAATTTTGGGGATTTTTTCATATAATGCGGTATTTTTGGAATAAAACCTTGGTTAGGAAAAAACAGCCGGGGCTGCACCGCAGCCCCGGCCTTGGGATTTGAAATTACTTGCCGCAGAATTCCCGGGCGACCTCCACGATGTGGCGGGCGCACAGGCCGAAGGAATCCAGCACCTCATAAGCGGGGCCGGAGAAGCCGAACTCGTCATTGACGCCGATACGCTTGACGGGAGTGGGGTAATTCTCGCTGAGGAAGCTGCAAACAGCCTCGCCCAGGCCGCCGATCACATTGTGCTCCTCGCAGGTGATGACCTTGCCGCACTCCTTGGCAGCCTTCAGGACGATCTCCTCGTCCAGGGGCTTGATGGTGGACATATTGATGATCCGGGCGTTGATGCCCAGCTCCGCCAGCTTCTCACCGGCCTGGATGGCCTCGTAGACCATGAGACCGTTGGCAATGATAGCAATGTCGTTGCCGTCACGCATAACCTCGCCCTTGCCGATTTGGAACTCAAAGCCCTCCTCGTGGAACACGGGGACCGCCAGACGGCCCATCCGCAGGTACACGGGTCCCTTGTAGTCGTAGACAGCCTTCACAGCGGCCTCGGCTTCCACGCCGTCGGCGGGACAAATGACCACCATGCCGGGGATGGAACGCATGAGGGCAAAATCCTCACAGCACTGATGGGAAGCGCCGTCCTCGCCCACGCTCATGCCGCCGTGGGAGGCACCGATCTTCACATTCAGGGCGGGATAGCCGATGGAGTTGCGGATCTGCTCGTAAGCACGGCCGGAAGCGAACATGGCAAAGGAGCTGGCGAAGGGGGTCAGGCCGGAAGCGGCCAGGCCCGCGGCCACGCTCATCATATCAGCCTCGGCAATGCCGCAGTTAAAGTGCCGGTCGGGGAATTCCTTGGCGAACATACCGGTCTTGGTGGAGCCTGCCAGGTCGGCGTCCAGGACTACCACATCCTCATGGGCCTTGCCCAGGGCCACCAGGCCCTTGCCATAGCCGTCACGGGTGGCCATTTTCTTGACGTCTGCCATATTACTTGCCCTCCAGTTCCGCCAGCTTGGCCCGAAGTTCCTTCATGGCCTGCTCATATTCTGCCGCATTGGTGGCCTTGCCGTGCCAACCGGCCTCGTTCTCCATGAAGGAGACATCCTTGCCCTTGGTGGTCTTCATAACGATGGCGCTGGGCTGACCCTTCACGGTCTTCGCCTCGTTCAGAGCGGCCTCGATCTGATTGAAGTCGTGGCCGTCGATGACGGTGACATGGAAGCCGAAGGCCTCCAGCTTCTTATCGATGGGATAGGGGCTCATGACCTTGACTACCTCGCCGTCGATCTGCAGGCCGTTGTTGTCCACAATGACACACAGATTGTCCAGCTTGTAGTGGGAAGCGAACATACAGGCCTCCCAGACCTGGCCCTCCTGGATCTCGCCGTCGCCCAGCAGGGTGTACACCCGCAGATCCTGCTTCTTGTGCTTGGCAGCCAGTGCCATGCCGCAGGCGGTGGAGATACCCTGGCCCAGGGAGCCGGTGGACATATCCACACCGGGGACGGTATTCATGTTGGGATGGCCCTGGAGATAGCTGCCCACCTTACGCAGGGTCAGCAGATCCTCCACGGGGAAGAAGCCACGGAGCGCCAGGGCGGAATACAGGCCCGGGGCGGTGTGGCCCTTGGAAAGGACGAAGCGGTCCCGGTCCTCCCACTTGGGGTTGGCGGGGTCCACATTCAGTTCCTTGAAATACAGATAGGTAAACATTTCCGCGGCGGACATACTGCCGCCGGGATGGCCGCACTTGGCGGCGTTGGTGGATTCGATGATCCCCATCCGGACCTTGCAGGCCAGAATGGACAGCTGCTTTATTTCATTGGCATTCATAGAAACGCTCCTTAAAACACCAGTATATTGGAAAATACTCCGTATACATTCTACCCTGTTTTCGACAATTTTGCAACAGGTATCTGCATATTTGGCAGACAAATTCCGACAACGGATTCTGCCATTCTTCATAAAAGATACCCAATTTTTTGGTAATTATGCCTGTTCCAGCCGTTTTCGCAGCAGGCCCACCGCGTAATACATGGTTTCGTAGCGGATATACCGCAGGGAATTGGCATCCCAAAAGAACCGGAGCTGGGCCGGGAATTCCTCGTCGCTGTGCCAGAAGTGGATCGCCATAGGCAATCCGTCGAAGAGCTCCACCCGGTAGGCCAGATCCCCAAAGGGCAGCTCCACACCGCCCAGGGCCAGGCAGGCCCGGCGGAACCGTTCCGGGTCCCGGTCAAAGGCCTCCGCCAGAGGATCCCGGGGCGCTTCCGCCAGGCTCCGGTGGAACATGCTGCCAAAATTCTGGGTGGCCATAAATCTGCCGGAAAGGCACCGGTCCTCCCGGGCATCGCAGAGCAGGTCGTACAGGGTCAGCACCTCCCCGTGGGTCATGGCGTCCACCCAATTCCCCCGCTCCTGCCGCTGGAGGTTTCCGGTGGTCCGATGGATCCGGTAAGGCAGCGCCAGCATGGTAATATACAGATAGGTTTCATCATGGTCCAGGCGGAATTTCCGGATCATGGTTTCCTGATCGTAGGTCAGGAACCTCTTCCGCGCCGCCTGGGTCTGGATAGCATAATTGTCCCGTCGCTGCATAATGGCACTCCTTTTTTCGTAGGGCGTGGTCATGACCACGCCGACCAGGTGACGATTCAGGATCGGTAACGGCCTATGAAATCATGTAACGAAAAGAATGTCATTCCGAGGGCGTTAGCCCGTGGGAATCTCCGGCTCCGTCTTATGTAACCAGCCATCCGATTAACATTGAACATCTATGATGGACTTTGGCTGGCAGATTTCGCAACCTTCCTCCGGGAGATTGCCAGGAGGTGAATTGCCCGAAGGGCAAGAGAAACCACCCTGGGGTGCGGCCCTGCGGGCCTCGCAATGACACGATTTTTGGTGGCTGGGTACCACGGAATACGGGATTGCCACGTCGCTTCGCTCCTCGCAATGACGTGATCAATTCTCTGTTTTCGCCGCTCAATTGCACAGTGCCGTGGCGGTTGCCACGGCACTGGGGTTCAATCAGCCGATGGGGGTGCCGTCGGGCTTCAGCAGGGGCAGGGGCTCCAGATAGATCAGGTCCTCCCGGCCGATGGCATCGCCCTCGGCAAGGATCGCCATGCGGCCGCAGATAACGCCGCCGGCCTGCTCCACCAGGACCTCCAGAGCCCGGAGGCTCTCGCCGGTGGAGATCACATCGTCCACGATCAGGATCCGCTTGCCCTTCATCAGCGCCGCGTCCGCGCCGTCCAGGTACAGCTTCTGCTCCCGGGCAGTGGTGATGGAGTTGACAGTGACGCTGAACAGATCCCGCATATAGAGCTTCGGAGACTTCCGGGCCAGGATATATTTGCTCTGCCCGGCCTGACGGGCCATTTCATGGGCCAGAGGGATACCCTTGGCTTCAGCGGTGATGATGTAGTCGTATTCGGGGGCCTTAGCCAGCAGATCCCGGGCGCAGGCCACAGTCAGCTCCGGATCTCCGAAGATCACGAAACCGGCGATGGACAGGTTTTCATTCAGGGGGCAAACCGGCAGGTCCCGTTCCAGGCCCGCCACTTTCAAACGGTAAAACATCAGACATTTCTCCTTTTCAGGTGGATTCTTACCATAATTATACCGCCTGGGGGTAAATTGTCAACACGAAAAAGCGGCACCGGGGAGCCCCAAAACACCACGTCATCGCGAGCCAGTTCGCAAACTGGCGTGGCGATCCCGTGGAGATTCCGGAAACCCTACAGGATTGCACCACAGGCATTCCCTTCGGTCCCGCGTTGCCGCCTTTGGGGCAGCTCTTCGCAATGACGCGGCAAATAAGGGGCGGCCTTAGCCGTCCCTTAATTAACCGGGCTTATTCCCCGTCCATCCGGTAGCCCACACCCAGCTCGTTGATGATGTAGCTGTTCTGGCCGGGACTGACACCGAATTTTCGCCGGATATTGGCCATATTCACCTGCAGCTTCTTCACGCTGCCGCTGTCGGGATAGCCCCAGATGGCCTTGATGATAGCCGAATAGGTCATGACCTTGCCGCTGGATTCGGACAGCAGGGCCACAATATTGTACTCCGTCTGGGTCAGATGGACCTCCCGGCTCCCAATGAACACCCGGCGGGCATCGTACTCGATGGTCAGGTCCCGGAGCTGGAATTTCCCGCCGGCCAGCCGGCCCTCATCAGCACTGTGGCGGCTGAAGCGCAGCACGGACCGGACCCGGGCCAGGAACTCCGCCGCGCCGAAGGGCTTGGTGATGTAGTCGTTGGCGCCCTGGTCCAGAGCTGCCACCTTGTCCGTCTCATCGGACCGGGCAGACAGGACGATCACCGGGATCAGAGAACGCTCCCGGACGGACTGGAGCAAAGTCATGCCGTCCGCATCCGGCAGGCCCAGGTCCAGCACGATCAGGTCCGGCACATGGGAGGAGGCCAGGGACAGGGCCGTGGCACAGGTCTGGGCCTCGATGACCTGGTAGCCGGCGCTTTCCAGCATGGCGCCGACCATAATCCGGATATGCTCATCATCCTCCACCAGAAGGATCTTATACTTATTGTTCATCAGTCATTTCCTCCGTTTTCAGCGTGAATCGGAACAGAGCACCGCCGGAAGGCAGATTCTCCGCCTGGATGGTGCCGCCGTGGGCCCGGACAATGGTAGCGCACACGGACAGGCCGATACCGGCATTCCGCCGGGCATCCTCGGGCCGGTCTTTGGAATCGTAGTAGCCGGAGAAGATCCGGCTCAGCCGGTCCTCCGGGATACCGCAGCCATCGTCCTGGATTTCAAACACCGCCTGTCCCTCCCCGGCGGTGACCCGAAGGATCAGGTTCTTCATGCCCGCAGCATGCTGCACCGCGTTTTCCAGCAGGTTCATCAGCACCTGCTCCATGAGCATTGCATCCATGGGGATCATCACCAGCTCCTCCGGAAGTTCCAGATGAACCGGCTGATTGGGATAACGCTTGCGGAACTTCACGATCACCGAATCCACCAGCTCTTCCAGCACCGTGCTCACCAGGTCGATGCGGACATTACCGCTGTCGATGCGGGTTATGGACAGCAGATTCTCCACCATCCGCACCAGCCATTGGGCATCCTCCTGGATGCCCAGGAGCATTTTGTCCTTTTGCTCCGGAGTCAGCCTGTCCCCGTTTTCCCGCAGAGCGGCGCTGGAGCCGTAGATGGTGGTCAGCGGGGTCCGCAGGTCGTGGGAAATGGCCCGCAGCAGATTTGCCCGCATCCGCTCCCGCTGGCTTTCAGCCTTCATGGCCTCCTGGTGCTTGACCTTGGTGGTCAAGGCACCGGTCAGCAGGGCGATGACACCCATGACGATGGCGGAAAAGAAGTTGGATGGAATGAAAAAGTCCAGGGCGAAATAAGGAAAGGTAAAGGCGTAATTTACCAGCAGCACACTGACCAGAGCGGAGGCCAGGCCAAAGAAGTATCCATCGGTCAGCAGGGAGATAAGAAACACCGCGAAGGCAAAGGCCGCGCTGATCTGCTCCGGGATATGGAACACAATTTCCAGCACCACGCTGGTAAAAAAGCAAACGGTCAATATGACAGAGCTGAGGATCAGATCCCGCAGCCAGAGCTTCCACTTTCCCATAGGCATACTCCTTCATTTTACTGGGTCCATTGTACCACAGGAAGCCTTAAGATTGGGTAAACTTTTCGGTTTTTTCAATATTTTCCCTGCAAATACTTCAGGGAGGGTCCTGGGACCCTCCCTCAGACTGTCGAAAAACCTGTCATTGCGAACCAGCCCGCAGGCTGGTGTGGCAATCCGTTCTCCAAAATGTTTCGTTTTTTGCTGAAGGTGCGCCTAAAACCGCAGGTTTTAGAGGATGCGGATTGCCACGTCGCCGCCTTTTGGGCGGCTCCTCGCAATGACAGTGGTAATCGGTGGCTGGGTGCGTATCATCGTTACCGTGAAAGCATCGTTACCTGGTCGGCGGAGCCATGGCCCGCTCTACGATTGTGCATAAAAAGGGGAGAGTCTGTGACCCTCCCCGATCGATCAGTGTTCTGCAAGGTACTGCTCCGCGTGGTGGACGGCGCAAGCGCCGTCGGCCACGGCAGTGACCACCTGCCGGACCGTTTTGGTCCGCACATCTCCCACGGCATAGACCCCGGGGATGCTGGTTTCCGTGGACTCCCCGGCAACAATGTAGCCGTTTTCATCCAGCTCCGTCTGGCCCCGGACCAGGTCCGTGGAGGGCTTTCTGCCAATGCTGACAAACAGGCCGTCGCAAGCCAGCTCCTGCCGGACCCCGGAACCGTTCTCCACCATGACAGCGGTAAGCTTTTCCTGGCCCATCAGGTCTGTGACCCGGCTGTTCCAGCGGAATTCCACATTTTCCGCCCGCATCAGAGGCTCATGGTAGACCTTTGTGGCCCGCAGAGTATCCCGGCGGTGGACCACGATGACCTTCTTCGCCACCCGGCTCAGGGTCAGAGCATCCGCCGCGGCGGAATTGCCGCCGCCCACAACCACCACGGTCTTGCCCCGGTAGCGCATACCGTCGCAGGCGGCGCAGTAGTGGACGCCCCGGCCCGTCAGGGCCTGTTCCCCGGGAAGGCCCAGGGGCCTGGGTCCGGCACCGGTGGCGATGACCACCGTGCGTCCGTAGAAATCCCCCTCGCTGGTGACGACGTGCTTAGGCTCCGCCTTCAGGTCCATGGAAAGGACCTCCGCCAGCTCCGTTTGGGCACCGAAGCGCTCCGCGCCCCGCTGCATCCGTTCTCCCAGCTCGAAACCGTCGATGCCTTCGTCAAAGCCGGGGTAGTTGTCGATCATCTCCGTCAGGGCCATCTGGCCCCCGGCGGAGAGTTTTTCCAGCACCACCACGTCCAGCCCGGCCCGGGCGGCATAGAGGGCAGCGGTATAACCGCCGGGTCCGCCGCCCACAACGACCATATCATACACGCGGTTCATAGGCTTCCTCCTTAGTTCAGATTGTTCCGGATGAATTCCTCAATGGCGGCCTTGGATTCCGGAGCCACCACGGAGGCCAGAGCCTTGCCATCCCGGTACAGCACCAGGGTGGGGATCACTTCGATCTGCTCCCGGCGGGCCAGGTCCATGGCCTCGTCAATATTGACCTTCACCACAGCCAGCTCCCCGCCAAACTGATCGGCGATCTTGTCGTAGGCAGGGCCGATCCGGCGGCAATAACCGCACCAGGGTGCCCAGTAATCCACCAGGACAGCCTTCCCCTCACCCATCAGTTCCTGAAATCTCTTCTCGTTAATGTTTACAGCAGCCATAATCGCAGCCCCTTTCTTGTTTTGTTTTCTTTAGTATACCCGGAAGGAAGCCGATTTTCCGTGATAATATCACCGTCATCAAAATCCCTGCACAAACTTTTTCCCCGGCGCATATTATGGAACGATGCGTTTCGGAAAAGGAGGGCGCCATATGACCATAAAACAAAAGCAGTGGCAGCTATATTACCTTGGATATTACGGCGGCGGGATCGACGGAATTTGGGGCGCGGGCTCCAGGCGCGCCATCGACGGATACTATGTCCACATGGATATTGAATAAAGGCCATGGCAGTGTCAAATCCTGTCGAACGCGCATAAGATGTACCGCAAATGATATTTAAGGAGGGATTCTATTGAACAGATACCACGGTTTCGAAGACAGAAACTGCGGCTCCCAATTCGATGACAATTCCTGCAAGCGGCACCACGCCGAAGCGCAGTGCTGTTCAGGCCGGGAGCCGGGCTTCTGCTACGGAAACTGCCCACCGGGCCCCGCAGGCCCACAGGGACCGGTTGGTCCCCGGGGGCCAGCCGGTCCGCAAGGCATTCCCGGGGCGAGAGGTCCCATTGGTCCCCAGGGACCGGAAGGGGCCGCCGGGCCTATGGGTCCCCAGGGGCCTGTCGGTGAAACCGGACCCGTAGGGCCTCAGGGTCCTGCCGGTGTGGCCGGGCCTGCCGGGCCCCAGGGGCCGGTTGGTGCGGTTGGGCCCGTTGGGCCCCAGGGGCCTGCCGGAGAAGCCGGACCCGTCGGTCCTCAGGGACCCGCAGGGGTTACCGGGCCTGCCGGGCCCCAGGGACCTGCCGGTGTCGCCGGACCCATGGGCCCCCAGGGACCCACAGGCGAAGCCGGACCCGCCGGGCCCCAAGGTCCCGCGGGGATCGCCGGACCCGTTGGTCCCCAAGGACCCGTAGGCGCTACCGGCGCAACGGGTGCTGTCGGGCCCGCAGGGCCTGTCGGTCCCCAGGGACCTGTGGGCGCTACCGGACCTGTCGGCCCCCAGGGGCCCATCGGTGAAACCGGACCTGCCGGAGGCGTCTTGGGCTTTGCGGATTTCTATGCCTTAATGCCTCCGGACAACGCCGCCACCGTTGCCCCCGGCACCGATGTCAGCTTCCCCCAGGACGGTCCCACCGGCGGTTCCGGCATCGCCCGGGCCGGGGCTGATGCCTTCACGCTGACGGAAATCGGCACCTACCAGGTGCTGTTCCAGGTAAGCGTAACCGAGGCGGGGCAGTTGATTCTGACCCTCAACGGCCAGGATTTGGCCTATACCGTGGCGGGCCGGGCAACCGGCGTATCCCAGATCGTCGGCATGGCCATCGTGGAAACCACGGCAGTCAACTCCGTTCTGACGGTGCGCAACCCGGAAGGCACCGCCGCGGCCCTGACCATCACCCCCCTGGCCGGGGGCACCCGACCAGTCTCCGCGCACCTGGTAATCATGCGGATCCAATAACCCCCGATAACCGCAGCCCCATCCCAACCCGGGATGGGGCTGTCCAGCGTGTCAAAAAGTATCGAAACAAGAATGTCATTGCGAGGAGCCGCCCAAAAAGCGGCGATGTGGCAATCCGTATCCCCTAAAACCTGCGGTTTTAGGCGAACTTCCAGCAAAGATGAAACATTTTGGAGAACGGATTGCCACACCATGAGCGCCCGCAGGCGCCATGCAAGCGAGCAACCGCCCGAAGGGCGGCTCTTGGCGAGTCGCAGTGTG
>JAFVWL010000018.1 GCA_017501695.1 Oscillospiraceae bacterium | reverse complement strand
ACCGAAGGTGATATTTTCCACGAAGCTGTTCCAGCCGGACTTATCCAGCTTGATGGTGCCGGTAGGTGCGGTCTTATCGATGGAGGCAGATCTGGTTACCAGATCGGTCATAGCACCGTCGCTGAGTCGGCGGACCCGGAAGGTCTTGCTGTTTTCGCCGTCATCAGACATGACGATGGACTTACCTTCTCCATCTTCAACCAGTTCGTAACCCTCAGCGGCAAGCAGATCCACGTCGCTGATATAGTAGCCATTGTTGCCCTTCACACCGGAAAGGGTGACCCAGCTTTCATCCAGCTCCAGGTAGGAAATGTCGAATTCGGCAATGGCTGTGCCTGTGTAGGCACCCATGCCCTTGATGTGCACCTGTGCCTTGGATTCTTCGGTGGTGACCTCCACATTGTTGGTGTACTGCTCGATGACATAGTCAGCACCCTCCACCAGCAGCGTTCCGCGGTACCAGACCTGCAGGTCTGTTGTCCGCCCGGTGCCGGTATAGAGCTGATCGGTGGTCACAAACTGGGTGAAATCGCTGTCCAGATCCAGAATCTGTTTGCCGGTGTAGCCGAAGGCGGCACTGACATCCAGAGATCCTTCATCGCTGACCAGGAACCGGGCGGTAATCATGCCCTCCGCGTCAGAGGAAGTAGCCAGCAGGATGCCGTCGCTGGTGATCTGCAGCTCGGATGTTCCCTCGGGAACCTCCTGCACCCAGTCAACCATGCCGTCGGTGTTGATCAGCACAACCAGATCCGCGCCATCACTGAGGGTAACGGCTGCGCCGGCAGGTGCCTTCAGCTTTGCCATCAGCCGCAGGGCATAGGTGCCGCCGGCTGTCAGCTTGGTGTTGGTCACATCGGTGTTGCCGTAGTAGATCATCAGCTTTTCGATGCTGCCAAGACCGTTGCTCATGACGCTGACATCTCTGGAAGATTCGTTGCCCAGCTTGTCCGCCAGGGTGATGGTCAGATCATGGCACAAGGTGGAGCATTCCAGAGCGATCATCTGGCTGAAGCGTCCGTTTTCGTCCACCTGCAGCTGGGTCTTATCCAGAACCGTTTCGCCTTTGGTGTTATCCACCACAGTAATGGTCACATCCCGGTCAGTAATGCCGGAAATCTCCAGTTCGCCGGTCCAGTAGTCAAACAGGCTGCCATTGACGGGTGCGTCCAGCAGCATCCTGGGTCCCAGGGTGTCCACCGCAAACTGGAAGTTCACAGTAACCGCGTCGCCGTACTGGTTTACGCCCTGGAAGGTGAACATATGCTGTCCTTCCTCCAGATTGGACAGGGTGATCTTCGCCGCGGTGGTGGCGGAGGTAATTTCGCCCCTCAGATCCTCCCGGAAGCCGCCGTCCACTCTCCATTTGCCGGAGAAACTTTCCGCAGCAGAGGTCAGCTGAAGCAGAACACTGCTGTCGGCAACAGTGGTGAGCTTGTAGCTTCCGCCGCCGGACAGGGCTGCATCCTCCGTCAGTGCGGTATAACCGTTTACAGAAGCTGCGGACACGGTAACCGTGGTAGCGACGGGCTTGCGAACGGTGACCTTGGTGGTCACAGGCTCGGAAACCAGTGCGGCAAAGCCGCCGGCGACCTTCTTCCAGGTGCGCACTTCCACGGTGTACTCGCCCACGCTCAGACCGGTGACCAGAAGCTCGTCCTCACCGTCTTCGTTCTTGACGGTCTGCTCAAAGTGACCGCCGATGATGTAGCTGTCCGCCGTATCGGTGGAATCAGGCTCCATCATGCGTCCGTTCTCATCGTAGTAGACGATGGAGCCGTCCTTATTCAGCAGGACACCGGACATACCGGCAGGCACATTGCCCTGGGCATCGTAGACGGTAAAGCTGTAGCCGTCAAACTCGCCGGGTGCGGAAGCGGTGACCGCCACCTTGTAGTCGCCTGCGTTCTCAGCGGAGACTGCCGTGGGAGCAGCGGGCTGGTTGGGGTTGGTGTAAGTAATCTCGACGTTTTCTTCGTGATAGTACTGTGCGTTATCGTCCTTGCAGACGATACGCAGGGTATAGGTATCGCTGATTGCCTGCTCGGGCAGAGTCAGATTCAGCGTTGCCTTGCCGGCGGTGAAGGGATTCCTGGCACCGCCCAGCAGGTAGGTCTGACCGCTGTTCTTGCCTTCGGCAACCACGGTAACGTTGGTGAAGACGCCTTCCTGGGTCTCTGTCAGGTTCAGGGTGATCTTCTCGCCGTCAGTCTGGGCAGAGCCTTCCACCTCGGGCATGGGAGCCACGTCAAATACCACCAGCTGGGAAGCTGCGGGGGTATTGATGTTCCACTTGGTGCCGTAAACGGTGTCGTCGTTGGCGCCAAAGACCACGCTTACGTAAGCGGTCTTGGT
>JAFVWL010000108.1 GCA_017501695.1 Oscillospiraceae bacterium | reverse complement strand
TCAGGACTTGATTCCTCCTTTGGTTTTGTAATGCGGTTGGCAGACCTACATTATCTTACCAAAGGAGGAAGTTTTATTCTATGCATAGCTAAAGCTTTTTGGAACCACCGGCACTGCCGGTGGTTTTCTTTGTACAAAAAACCGCCGGGGTCACTTCATTCACACCCCCGGCGGTTTTTAACGGTCCATTGTTTACAAATTATTCCCTTGCATCGGCGTTGATCCTGCGGTATAATAGATCCATATTCCAACGCAAGGAGTGAATGCTATGAGAATTTGTGTATTTGGAGCCGCATCCCCCACCATTGACCCGGAGTACATCCGCAAGGTGGAAGAAATGGGTCTGGAGCTGGCGAAACGGGGCCATTCCCTGGTCTTCGGTGCCGGCAACAACGGCCTTATGGGTGCCGCCGCCCGGGGCTTCCGGGAGGGCAAGGCCTACATTCTGGGTGTGGTGCCCAGCTTTTTCCGGGAGGACGATATCGAGGCCCTGTGCCCCTTCTGCGACAAGATGATCGAAACCGAAACCATGCGGGAACGGAAGCAGACCATGGAGGATAACGCGGATGCTTTCATCGTGGTCCCCGGCGGCATCGGCACCTTCGAGGAATTTTTCGAGATCCTGACCTCCAAGCAGCTCTGCCGCCACAACAAGCCCATTGCCATCTACAACCTGAAGGGCTATTACAACGAGATGGAGCAGGTGCTGGTCAGTGCCATGGAGAAGAATTTCATCCGCAACGACTGCCACGAACTGTATCACCTGTCCGAGGATGTGGAAAGCATCATCGCCTATCTGGAAGGCCCCCATATCCAGCGCACCGTCCGGGATCTGAAGGACGGCTAAAGATACAACGACCCCCGGTGCAAAAGCACCGGGGGTTCCTTTTTTCCATCAGATCAGGGTCTTTTCACAAGTCATACAGGCCATCCAATAGCCCGTATAACAGGCCATACCGATAAATAAGCCGAAAACGACCCCGATAAGCTTCCAGCTTCCGAATTCTTTGGCAGGGTCCAGCAATGCGTAAAGAATATAGCCCAGAGGGAACACAAACAGGAACAACGACCCCCGTTCCAAAAATCCTCCATCAAAGAAGCGGAACAAAAGCACCTGTACCAGATACACCACAAGCGCGGGTATGGCAAACCAGAAAACCGGAGGACAGGCAACATAAATGTTTGTAAGGATTTCAAGAATCGTGTCCATAATATCGCCTCCTTCCCATGCTCTTTCCAGCAAAAAACGGATTGTTTCATGGAAGTTCATACCGGAAATTACAGGATTATTATCGCACAACTCCAGCAGCCTGTCAACAAAATCTATTGTACATCGGTTGTAAACACAGTCACCGAGGCTTCGGATCGGGAACCTGTATGCGGTTTTGGCATAGAATGGGTCGAATCTTCATAGGCCGAAAGGATGACCTTCTATGCATATTACTGTGATCACCGCCCTGCTGCTGCCCCTGGTGGGGACCACCCTGGGAGCAGCCTGGGTTCTGCTCCCAGGCAGGAAGCTGGGGGCCGGGAACGGACTCAGCGGCTTCGCCGCCGGGGTCATGACCGCCGCTTCCATCTGGAGCCTGCTGCTGCCCGCCATCGAAGGATCCGCGGGGCTCGGCGTACCGGAATATCTGCCGGCTCTGGCAGGGATCCTGGCAGGGTTTGCGTTCCTTCAGGTTCTGGAAGCCGGGATCCCCCGGGTGCTGCAGCGGCAGACGGTTTCCATGACGGTGCTGGCTGTGGCCCTGCACAATCTGCCCGAGGGCATGGCCGTGGGAGCGGCACTGGTAGCCTGGCTCCGGGGCGGCAGTCTGGGCGAGGCGGAGGTGTTGGCTCTGGCACTGGGCATCGCCATCCAGAATCTTCCGGAGGGGACCATCATTTCTCTGCCCCTGGCCCAGAGCGGAATGAAGCGGAGCCGGGCCCTGAGCTGGGGCTTCCTGTCCGGGGTGGTGGAGCCCCTTGGCGCGGCGGTTACCGTATTGCTGGCGGGACTGCTGGTCCCGGCGCTGCCCTGGCTGCTGAGCTTCTCCGCCGGAGCCATGCTGTATGTGGTGGTCCGGGAGCTGATCCCGGAATCCGGAGAAACCAAGGCCGGGGTCTGGGGCTACGCCGCCGGATTCTCCCTGATGATGGTTCTGGATGTGGCGCTGGGTTGACATTTTTTCAGAAAATGGTACGATTTCTGTAGGGATCCCGGATTTTTCCCGTATACACAGATGAAGGGGGTGGACGCCATGGATGACAAAGGATTGATCGAACTGTTCTTTGCCCGGGCGGAGGAAGCGATTGCGGAGCTGGACCGGGCCTACGGAAGACTGTGCCGCAGCCTATCCGGTCAGATCCTGCCGGACCGGCGGGATGTAGAGGAATGCGTCAATGACAGCTATCTGAATGTCTGGAACGCGGTGCCCCCGGCCCGGCCCAATCCTCTGAAGACCTTCCTTTGTACCGTCGTCCGCCGGGTGTCCATCACCCGCTACCATCACAACACCGCCGCCAAGCGGGACAGTCAGTATACGGTTTCCCTGGAGGAGCTGGATGGCTGTCTGTCCGGACCGGACACCCCGGAGGCAGCGGTGGAGCGGAAGGAACTGACCGCGGCACTGGAAGGGTTTTTGGATGGGCTGACCCGGGAAAACCGGGTGATCTTCCTCCGGCGGTACTGGTTTGCCGACAGCTACAGCCAGATCGCCCGGCAGGTTGGTCTGTCGGAAAACGCCGTATCCGTGCGCCTGGTCCGCATCCGGAAGGACCTGCGGACCCATCTGCAAAAGGAGGGATTTCTGTGAAACCGGAAACGCTGTCCGAGGCCCTGGGCCAAATTGAAGGACACTACATCAACGAAGCCATAACCTATAAAAGAAGCCGGCTGGGCTGGATTCCCTGGACGGCGGCTTGCGCGGCCTTTTTCCTCTTTTTTTCGATTCTTATTAATCACCCTGATCCCACAGAGGATCCTTGGGGAAGCAGCATCGTTGCCACCACTCCGGGCCCCCTTTACGATTACTATTCTGACGGCATTCCCCTCTCCCTGCCCTTGGTCACCGATGGTGACGGATTGATCACCGAGTCTGTTTCGGTGAAGCTGGATGTACAGGAATTTCCCGGGGGCTTTCACGATCTGCAAAGCTATCTGGAATTCCAGAGCACCGCTGTCATGGAGCTTACTTTCCGCAATCCCACAACGGAACCGTTGACCGTTAATTTGACCCTGCCCTGCGGTAAGGACCCCATGTACGCCTTCCGCCGTGACTACGAAACCAAACAGCAATATTATCATGCTGACCGGGACCGGTATCAGTTCTGCCTGGACGGGAAGGCCGTTCCTGCCACATTTCGTGCCACCGGTTCCGATACACTCCCTGAAGCGGAAGGAACCTGGCACACCTGGCACATCCATGAAAACACCACCGTTACCAAATATACCTGCCGAGTCACAGAACTGGAAGACCGGGAGGATTCTTTCGCCGCTATTTGGGGACCAGGAGCATACAGCGACATTATTGGCGTAGTGGAACGAAACGGGGCATATCAAACGATAAATGGCAACAGCAAAACGCTTCTTTCCACCGCATTGGGGGACACACTTGAAGTATATATTATCGGCGACGCGCCGGATTACCGCTTAGGCTGGTTTTTTGTATCCGGTTCCATTGAGCAGACCCCCATCCGAGGCACCGCTGAACTGATCGATACGCAAGTCATGACCTTTCTGGAATTCTCCAATCAAAGCTGGCAGTCCGACCATGGGATTTCCCGATCCGACTGGGCTTATGTTTTCGCCGGCGCCCTGGACAGGCAGATTTTTAACGCTCGCGCATCCGTCGATTTTTCCTATCCCAGTTGGAATCCTTTCCGCTGGTATGAATACGAGCTGACCGTTGAACCGGGAGCGACCGTCGTTCACAAGGTATCCCTCCCTTTGTATCCCAGTTTACTGCTCGGCGCTGAATCAACAGAATGTGTGTACACCCTGGATCTGAAAACCCTGGAACGCCTGTGTGTCACCGGATCACAAAACTTGACGCTGACCACCCCCATTCCAATGACCGAAAGCTCTGCGGAATTTACCATCAGCGATTCGCAATACGTCCTGGATCTAAGCGGCCTGTCGGGGGCTGAACTGAGTTTTACCCTATCCAGGCAATGGAGCGTTTCTCCTGATTCCAATTACGGATTTCTTTGGATTTCCGCCGCCCTGGGTGGATTTGCGGGGTTCCTTCTGTGGCATCTGATCTGCAGGAGGAAAACCTGACCCGTTCCCTTGCCCGCCGGAACGTTGACAAGGTTGTTTCCTGCCTGTATAATATTGTCAAAATCTGACAGCAACGGACGATCTGTTCAAATACAAAAAAGATGTTGAAAACGTTTTAGGGTTTGCCAAATACCCGGAGGGATATGTTTATGTCCTAACCAGTGTCGATTCTGATTCCACGATCATTCACGAATTAGCCCACACCTTCGACCATCCGTACACCTCCCGTGCCCGGTATTCGTCAACCAGTCAGTGGATCAGCCTGCACAACGCTGAAGGTGAAACCGCCGCATCCTTGTGGTATGACAAGGATGCGTATGACGAAAAGGATATTCATTCCCAGCGGTCCGAAACCTTTGCCATGGCTATGGCCGCGTATTTTATGGAACCGGATATGCTGAAACAGCATTGTCCCGGAATGTATGAATATATCGACACATTGGTCCAAAACAACCAATAAGCGCCGGTCCGCCATCCAAATGGGTGGCGGACGAATTCTATTCCCGGATTGACAAACGTGCTCCTTGGGATTACAATAATTTCATAAATTCTTTATGAGGTGATTCCAATGGATCAGAAACTGAGAACCGAGACTCTGTGCATTCAGGCGGGTTATACGCCCGGCAACGGGGAACCCCGGCAGATGCCCATCGTTCAGAGCACCACTTTCAAATACGCCACCTCCGAGGAGATGGGTAAGCTCTTTGACCTGGAGGCTGAGGGCTACTTCTACTCCCGGCTTCAGAACCCTACCTGTGACATGGTTGCCGCCAAGATCGCGGCTCTGGAGGGCGGCACTGCCGCCATGCTCACGGGCTCCGGTCAGGCAGCCAATTTCTATGCCATGTTCAACATCGCCTCCTGCGGCGACCACATTGTGTCCAGCTCCGCCATCTACGGCGGCACCTTCAACCTGATCTCCGTGACTATGAAGCGCATGGGCATTGATGCCACCTTTGTCAGCCCCGACGCTACTTACGAGGAAATCTGTGCCGCCATCCGGCCCAACACCAAGCTGGTTTTCGGAGAGACCATCGCAAACCCTGCCCTGAATGTGCTGGACATTGAGGTCTTTGCCAAAGCTGCCCACGACAACGGCCTGCCCTTCATCATCGACAACACCTTCGCCACCCCCGTCAACTGCCGGCCCATTGAATGGGGTGCGGACATCGTGACCCACTCCACCACCAAATACATGGACGGCCACGGCGTGGCTGTGGGCGGCTGTATTGTGGACAGCGGCAAGTTTGACTGGACCAAATATCCGGATAAGTTCCCCGGCCTGTGTACCCCTGACGACAGCTATCACGGAGTCACCTATACCGAACGGTTCGGTCTGGCGGGTGCCTTTATCACCAAGTGTACCGCCCAGCTCATGCGGGACCTGGGCTCCATCCAAAGCCCCCAGAGTGCCTTCTACCTGAACCTAGGCCTGGAAAGCCTGCCCTTCCGGATGCGTCAGCACTGTGCCAACGCTCAGGCCATTGCCGAGTTCCTGGACAGCCACGAAAAGGTGGCATGGGTCAAATACTGCGGTCTGAAGGGCGACAAGTATTATGATATCGCCCAAAAGTATATGCCCAACGGCTCCTGCGGTGTCATTTCCTTCGGCCTGAAGGGCGGACGGAAGGCCGCGGAAACCTTCATGAAACACCTGAAGCTGGGTTCTATCGAGACCCATGTGGCCGACTCCCGGACCTGCTGCCTCCATCCCGCCTCTGCCACCCACCGGCAGATGACCGACGAACAGCTCACCGCCGCCGGTGTGGGTGCGGATCTGATCCGCCTGTCCTGCGGCCTGGAAAATGTCCAGGACCTGATCGCGGACCTGGCCCAGGCCATTGAAAAGGTATAATTGAAATAGCGTAAGGTCCGATGCATATCGCATCGGACCTTGTGTGTTATTAAGATAAATTGTAGTTGTGGTTATCGGCTTTAATCAGCACGATACCAGATGTTGCGAAGTGTGAAGTTTATTGGACAATAGGACATGTATAATTACACCAAAGGATGGTGTTGGTAATGTCCAAGAAAAAGATGCTGAGCTTCAC
>JAFVWL010000107.1 GCA_017501695.1 Oscillospiraceae bacterium | reverse complement strand
TCTTTCTTGGTAATGTATCTCCACCAGATGTTGAAGCTCTCATTCGCAGGCATATTTCTCCCATTCGCCCCGGCAGAAGCAGGCCTCGCAAAATGACCGTTAAGCACGCGGTTAGCTTCATTTACAGAGTAGCATAAATTTTGTGCTTTGAATAGTCCTTTTCAAGCGGATTTTTCAATCCGCGTTCTAGTCATGCCCAAATTGCAAAAAAGAGTATCCAAAACAGTCGCCTGTCTTGGATACTCTCGTTTCTCTTTAGTTTGCCCTCCAGGCTATGCCACTAACTTAATGACATTGACCTCCCTGCTGTGTTTTTTTCCGGCGGGAGTAAAATAAAAACCTGATGGTTGAAAATACGCGTAAGAAACGTCAAATGCGTCAAGACGCTCCGGAACGAAGGCCAGGTCCCGCCGGTGTTATTCGGGAGAATTGTAGGAATCCGTCAGATAATGGACCGAGTGGACCGTATGTCCGTCCCTGCGGTAGAGCCGGGGGACCCGGCGGCTGATGCCGCAGACGAATTCATAGTTGAAGCTGTCCGCCGCGGCGGCGATGGCCTCCATGGTGATGACTTCCTCCCCGTCCCGGCCCACCAGGACCACCTTGTCGTTGAGGGCCACACCGGGAATATCCGTCACGTCCACCATCATCTGATCCATGCAGATCCGGCCCAGGATCGGGGCCCGCTTGCCGTGGATCAGGACGTAGAATTTGCCGCTGAGGCTCCGGCGGTAGCCGTCGGCATAGCCCACGGGAATGGTAGCCACCACCGTGGGCCGGTCGGTCACATAGGTGCCGCCGTAGCTGATCTCCCGGCCCGGCTCCAGGACCTTCACATGGGTCACCCGGCTGTGCCAGGTCAGGGCAGGCTCCAGGGGCAACAGGGCCGGAGAAACCTCCTCGCTGGGGTACAGGCCGTAGGTGACGATGCCGGAGCGGACCATCTCATAGTGCTCATCAAAATTCATCAGGCCGGCGGAGTTGTTCAGATGCCGGATGGGCACATGGACCCCCCGCGCTTCCAGCATGGCGCAGAAAGCGTCGTATTTCCGGGCCTGTTCTCGGGACCGGGACAGGTCGGCACAGTCCGCCGTGGCGAAATGACTGAAAATGCCCTCGGGCTTCAGTCCCGGCAAGGCGGCAATGGCGGCGCAGATATCCGCGTCCGCTTCCGTGGCCTGGAAGCCGATGCGGCTCATGCCCGTATCCACCGCGAAATGGAAGGGTGCTTCCAGCCCCACCTCCGCCGCGGCGGCGGACAGGGACAGGGCATCCTCATAGTGGAAGACCGCGGGCCGGATCCCCTCCCGGATGGCCAGGGGGAAGGCGGTCACCGGGGTGTGGCCCAGGATCAGGATGGGGGTCTTCAGCCCCGCCTGCCGCAGCTCCAGCGCCTCCAGCATGGAGGACACGCCGAAGAAGGCGCAGCTCCCCTCCAGCAGCCGGGCCACCTGGACCGCGCCGTGGCCGTAGGCATCGGCCTTGACGATGGCCATGACCGGGACCCCGGCCTTGGCCCGGACGGCTTCAAAATTGGACCGGATAATATCCAGATCGATTTTCACATAAGTATTGTCGAAATGCACGGGATCATCTCCGAATGTGTATTTTGTTTATTTTACCACACCGGCGGCAAAATGTAAAGCAATCGCAAGAAATCCGCCGGGGAGGTTCCCCGGCGGATTTGCAGACTGTCGAAAAAACCTGTCATTGCGAACCAGTGCGCACACTGCGACTCGCCTAGAGCCGCCCTTCGGGCGGTTGCTCGCTTGCATGGCGCCTGCGGGCGCTCATGGTGTGGCAATCCGTTCTCCAAAATGTTTCGTTTTTTCTGAAAGTGCGCCTGAAACCGCAGGTTTTAGGGGGTGCGGATTGCCACGTCGCCGCCTTTTGGGCGGCTCCTCGCAATGACATTCTTCTTTCGATACTTTTTTTGACACAAGA
>JAFVWL010000106.1 GCA_017501695.1 Oscillospiraceae bacterium | reverse complement strand
GAAATGTGAATTTTCTATTGAAGAGCCCATTGCCTTAATTGGGCACGATGGGTTCCGTGAGGGGCTGTAAGACTGAACCTCTCACTCAAACTAAAACTTGGGTTAAAGAGAGGAGGAAGTCGAGAAAGTCTACTCGACGATGAGTATGGATCAGATTGAAAAACTGAAGCAATGGATCAGCGAATCAAAGCGCATTGTCTTTTTCGGCGGCGCCGGTGTATCCACAGAGTCGGGAATTCCTGATTTCCGCAGCGTGGACGGCCTGTACAACCAGAAATTTGAGTATCCCCCGGAGGAGATCATCTCCCACAGCTTCTTCCTCCGGGACCCGGCGTATTTTTACCGCTTCTACCGGGAAAAAATGCTGCCTCTGGGCTTTGAGCCCAACATCACCCACAGGGTCCTTGCCAGGCTGGAGCAGGAGGGCAGACTCTCAGCGGTAGTCACCCAGAACATCGACGGCCTTCATCAGAAAGCAGGCTCCCAAACGGTCTATGAACTCCATGGCTCCGTCCTGCGCAACTACTGCCAGCGGTGCCGGAAATTTCACAGCGCGGAGTTTGTCAAAAACGCTCCCGGCATCCCCAGATGCGCCTGCGGCGGCATCGTCAAGCCCGACGTGGTGCTCTACGAAGAGGGCCTAGACCAGGACACCATCGAAAAAAGCGTCACCGCCATATACCATGCAGACCTGCTCATCGTAGGCGGTACATCGCTGACGGTTTACCCGGCGGCAGGGCTGCTCCGTTATTACCGGGGAAATCGTCTGGTTCTGATCAACCGGGACGAAACTCCCTATGACCACCAGGCAGATCTTGTGATCCATGACAGTCTTGGGAAGGTATTCTCACAGCTATAAAATACGCGCCCGGAATTTCTTCCGGGCGCAGAATTTTTTACTTGTTGGCTTCCAGAACCTCGATGAAGGCTTCCTTCACGATGGCGAGGCCTTCCAGCAGGATCTCATCGGGAATGGTCAGCGCAGGCATCATCTTCACAACGCTGTCGTCACGGCCGGCACGCTCCAGGATCAGCTTCCGGCGGAAGCAGGCCTGCATGACAGCCCTGGAGAACACACCGCCGCCCAGCTTGTCGCAGTCCACGCCCCACATCAGACCGATGCCCCGATAATGCAGACGGCTGTCCAGAGGCAGGATCTCGTTGATGATGAAGTTCTCAACGATCCTGCTCTTGCGCTGAACCTCGGCCTCCAGATTGCTCTCCAGCAGGAAGTCAAGACCTGCCTTACCGGCAATGAAGGCCAGCTGGTTGCCGCGGAAGGTGCCGTTGTGCTCAGCAGGTCCAAAGATATCGTCATTGGGCTTGATCAGCAGCAGGGTCAGAGGCATGCTGGCGCCGATGGACTTGGACAGGATCACCAGATCGGGGTGGATGCCGGCGCGCTCAAAGGAGAAGAAGGTGCCGGTGCGGCAGATGCCGGCCTGGATGTCGTCCACAATGAACACGATGCCGTTCTTCCGGCAGAACTCCTCACAGCCCTTCAGGAACTCGGGGGAGAAGGGGAAGATGCCGCCTTCGGCCTGGACAGTCTCCATCACCAGAGCGGCAGGCTTGTCCACGCCGGAGTGATCGTCATCCAGCAGCTGCTGCATATAGGCAACCACATCCAGACCCGGGAACATATAGGGGGTGGGAATGTGGGTCACATTGCACAGGGGAACGCCTGCGCCCTTCCGGGCATAGGCTTCGGTGGTCATGCTCAGCGCGCCCATGCTCATGCCGTGGAAGGCACCCATGAAGGCGAACACATTGGTCCGTCCGGTGACCTTTCTGGCCAGCTTCAGGGCGGCCTCCACACCGTTGGTGCCGGTGGGGCCGCAGCACATGACCTTGTAGTCATAGCCACGGGGCTTCAGAATCTTCTCCTGCAGGGTGGTCAGGAAGGCGCGCTTGGGGGCGGTGTACATATCCATGCCGTGGATAATGCCGTCAGCCATCAGATACTCCACCATACGCTCCTTGATATAGGGGTTGTTGTGGCCGTAGTTCAGGGCGCCGGCGCCGCAGAAAAAGTCGATATAACGGTTGCCGTCCTCGTCAAACATCTCGCTGCCCACAGCCTTGGTGAACACGGCAGGGAAGGAGCGGCAGTAGGAACGGACCTGGGACTCATATTGCTCAAAGGGCTTTGTATTCATCGCAGTACCTCTTTCAAAAATCGATTTTGTATCATAAACGAAATTCTGTGTAAATCTTCTGTAGGTGGTCTTTAACCTTACATATTATACAATACCAGGCAACCGATTGCAAGTATCAGAAACCGCCCATTTCTGTATCGAAATGGGCGGCACAGGATCAGTGATGTCCGAATTTTCCCCGGTTGTGGTACAGCCATTTGCTCCAGAGCCGGAAGGCTGTGGAAACCAGCAGAATACCCACAGCCAGAGCACCTGCCACGGAGGCAGTTTCCATGCCCTTTTCGGCAAACCGGAGCATATCGTTATGGACGGCGTAGCTCATGGTGTAGTACACGCCTGCGCCGGGGAGCTGGGGGAAGATGGCTACCACCAGATAGCTGATGGCAGGATACCGGCGAACCCGGGCCATGATCTCTGAATACAGGGCAGCCACAATGGCGCCTGCCAGATTGGCCACAAAAATGCCGCAGCCCAGACCGTCAGCAATGAGATAGGCGCTCCAGGCCATGATACCTCCCACGGCGCAGATGAATACGCCGGGGCCGTGAATGTTGAACAGGATGGCAAAGCCGATGCAGCCCAGAAAGCACACCAGATTCTCAAGCCAAAAGCCGTAATCGATCAGACCGGCACCGATGGGATCGCCCCACAGGTGGGTGGTGAGCCGCAGGGCGGCGGCGGTTCCCAGGGCAATGGCGATGGCAATCAGAAGCACCTGCACCACCCGGTTCAGACCGGAGTTGGTATCGCCGTACATCACATCCCGCATGGCATTGGTGAACAGCAATCCGGGAACCAGGATCATCAGAGTGCCGATGATGGCAGCGTCGGGATTGGCGCATAGCCCGGCCTGCTGCATGAGGTAAGTCAGCATTGCGGTAAAAAAGGCCCCGGTGATGACCCGGAAAAACTGGGTGGAACGGATCTGCTCCATGTAATGATCCACGATCAGCAGGAACAATCCGCACAGGCCTGCGCACAGACCGTCTGCCAGGGTGCCGCCGAAAAACAGGGCGAAGCTGAAGGAGCCGAGGAAATAGCCCAGAGCGTTTCCGGCAGGGGAATACTGCCGCAGACTCCGGTCTGTTTCCTCCAGCCAAGCCATGGCGGTTTCCGGGTCCGGCTTTTCCGCGCAGAGCCTGCGGCTGAGATTGTTGTAGCGTTCCACGGAGTCCATGTCATTTCCGTGGGTGCCGATCCGCCGCATCCGGGTTATGGGCTTTCCCTCCTGGGTGATGATGCTGACGATCAGACAGTTGGGAATGGCAAAGCATTCAGCCTCCAGGCCATAGGTCCTGAGGACGTAAATGATGGATTCCTCCACCCGGTAGGTTTCCGCACCGGCCATGGCCAGACGGTAGCCCAGGGAGGTTGCCATTTCTAAAAGCAAACGTTCATTCATGGATGAAACCTCAGAGTGTGTTGATGGTATTCAGTATAACACGCACCCGGGAAAAAACAAGCGTTCCGACAAAAAAATCAGTGAATGGGATTGACAGGGGCGGCAACTCTATGTAAAATGTAGACAGTCTAATCATTGAAACGATTACAGAAAGAGAGGCATTCCTATGGTTGTAAAAAGTTTCTTCTCCCTGATGCGCCAGGCCTACGCGGTTTATGATAAATACTGTCAGCATGTGATCCGGGAATGGGGAATCAACAGCACCTGCTTCCAGATCCTCATGTTTCTGGCAAGCTTCCCGGATTACAATACCGCCCGGGATGTGTGCGTGCATCGGGGACTGAAAACCGGCATTGTGTCTGTGTCCATTGAGCATCTGGTGGCCCGGGGTCTGGTGGAACGAAAGGTCGATCCCAAGGACCGCCGGATTCAGCGGCTGTACCTGACCGATAAGGCCCAGGAGCTGGTGGAGTCCGGAAATGAGATTCAGAATCTGTTCTATAATCGGCTCCGGGAAGGACTGACCGAAGAGGAATTCAATAATTACTATGAGCTGACCAAGAAAATTCAGACCATCATTGACGATATGGACCGGGACTCCTGAAGCATCAACGCCAGGCTGAGCAATCAGCCTGGCGTTATCCTTGTTACAGCCGCTCCCTGATCAGATCCAGAATCCGGTGGGCGGCATCGTCCTTGCTCATCAGCTCCAGCTCGTAGTCTGCCTCCGGGGTGATGACGGTGATCACATTGGTGTCCGTACCGAAGCCTGCACCTGCGGTCCGCAGGGAATTGGCGCAGATCATGTCCGCGTTCTTACCGGCCAGCTTCTTCCGGGAGTTTTCAATCACATTGTCCGTCTCCATGGAGAAGCCGCAGAGAATCTGACCGGGCTTTTTATGCTCGCCCAGATACTTCAGAATGTCCTGGGTCCGCTTCAGGGGGATAGACAGCTCCCCGTCCTTTTTCTTCATCTTGGAATCGGCGGTGGTCTGGGGAGTATAATCCGCCACAGCGGCGGCCTTGATGATTACATCCATTTCCGGTGCCAGGGAAGTCACAGCCTCAAACATATCCCCGGCGGACTTCACAGGAACCACATTCACAAACAGGGGAGCCTTTGCCTCCATGTGGGCGGCCACCAGGGTCACCTCCGCGCCCCGGAGCATGGCGGCCCGGGCCAGGGCAGTTCCCATCTTGCCGGAGGAGTGGTTGGTGATGAAACGCACCGGATCAATGGACTCCCGGGTAGCGCCGGCAGTAACCAGGATCTTCTTTCCTGCCAAGTCCTTGGGGAAGGCCACTTCCTTCAGAATGTAGGCAAGCAGGGTTTCCGGCTCCGGCATTTTTCCCTCACCCACATCGCCGCAGGCCAGATAACCGCTGGCAGGGGAGATAATCTCGTAACCATAGCGCTGAAGTCTGGCCAGATTGTCCTGAACGATGGGGTTGCGGAACATATTGGTGTTCATGGCCGGAGAGATGATCTTTTTGCAGGTGCAGGCCATGACGGTGGTGGTCAGCATATCGTCTGCAATGCCCCAGGAGATTTTGCCGATCACGTTGGCGGAAGCCGGAGCCACCAGCACCACATCCGCCTGCTTTGCCAGGGACACGTGCTCCACGGAGAATTCAAAATTCCGGTCAAAGGTGTCCACCAGACATTTGTTGCCGGTGAGGGTTTCAAAGGTGATTGGATTGATGAAATTGGTGGCGTTCCGGGTCATGAGAACGTGAACATTGCAGTGGAGTTTTTTCAGCATACTGGCAAGATTCGCAATCTTGTATGCTGCGATGCTGCCGGTAACGGCAAGCAGTACGGTTTTTCCCTTCAGCATGGGCGCATTTCCCCTTTCTGTCATTGTATAATCAGTATAGCATAAACTTTCCCAAAATGATATATGGATTTTTCGGAGATCTGTGGTACAATGGTAGCGATTGTATTGTATCCCCGGCTGTATGGGGAATGATAACAAGGAGGAATATCATATGAAACACAGCCTGAAGCCCAGACAGGTCACTCTGCTGGGACTGCTTTCGGGACTTCTGATCCTGATGTCCGTGACCCCACTGGGCTATCTGCGGATCGGCCCTCTGTCTGCTACGCTGAACATGATCCCCGTTGGCATCGCGGCCATTGCCCTTGGCCCCCTGGGCGGCGCGGTCACCGGATGTGTGTTCGGATTGACCAGCTTCTTCTCCGCCCTGTCCGGCGGCAGCCCCATGGGCACCATGCTGATTTCCATCAGCCCTGTCCGGTATTTTGTCCTGGCCTTCCTGCCCAGATTCCTGATGGGCATTTCCGTGGGCCTGGTGTGGAAGCTGCTGTCGGGCCGCTGTCCGAACCCTGCCCGGTACCTGGTGGGTTTTTTGTCTGCCTTTCTGAACACGGTTCTGTTTATGGGAGGCTTGGTGCTTCTGTTCGGTGAAACGGAGTATGTCCAGAGTCTCATCGGCGGACAGAATGTCCTGCTGTTTATTGTGACCTTCGTGGGCGTGAACGCTGTATTTGAGATGGCCTGCGCCACGATTCTGGTGGCGGCGCTGGGAAAGGCCATTTACAAAGCCCATCTGGTGGGGAGGTAAGGGCCAATGGTGCTGGCGGTAGATATTGGCAATACCAACATTGTGGTGGGTTGCTTTGACGAGGGCGGCATGAAAATGCTTGGCCGTCTGGCTACAGACCGGCGGGCCACGGAGCTTGAGTATACGGTACAGCTCCGGAATCTGCTGAAGCTCAACGGCATGGCCCCGGGGCAGATGGAGGGCGCGGTGCTTTGCAGCGTGGTTCCCATGGTGGGAGCGAACATGAAGCTGGCCCTGGAGCCATTTGTGGGACGGAACATCGTGGTGGTAGGCCCCGGCATCCGTACCGGACTGAAGATCAACATCGATAATCCCGGCGCATTGGGCGCAGACCGGGTGGCGGACGCTGTGGCGGCGATCAATGAATACCCCCTGCCTCTGATCACGGTGGATATGGGCACCGCCACCACCATCGGCGTGGTGGATGAAACCGCCAGCTTCATTGGCGGCATGATCGTCCCCGGCGTGAAGGTGTCCTTAAACGCCCTCTCCGGCGGCACCAGCCAGCTGCCCCACATCTCCCTGGAACCCCCGAAGGAGCCCATCGGCCGGAATACGGTGGACTGTATGCGATCGGGCATCGTCTATCACAATGCCGCCGGTGTGGATGGGATGATCGCACGGATTGAAGCCCAGCTGGGAAGAAAATGCACCGTGGTCGTCACCGGCGGCCTTGCCGGTGCCATTACCCCCTACTGTACCCACGAGATGATCTACGACCCGGATCTGCTTTTGAAGGGTCTGATGGTCATTTACCGGAAAAACAGAAGAAAAAGTTGATTTTTAAGCGCGTGCCGTTACGTTCCGGCACGCGCTTGATGCTATGCGTCTGTTCTTGTCATGGAGCAGTTGGGTTCGATATCCCGGCTCCGCAGGTATTCCGTTCCCCAGTCCCGCATGGCGGTGAGAATGGGCATCAGACTCCTTCCCAGCTCCGTCATGGCATACTCCACCCTGGGCGGCACCTCGGGATAAACGGTTCTTGTGATCAGATGTTCCTTTTCCAGCTCCCGGAGCTGGAGGGTCAGCATTCTGGGGGTGGCGGAGGTAACCAGCTTCTGGAGCTGGGAAAAACGCAGGGTTCCCCCGGAAAGACGCCAGAGAATCAGAGCCTTATATTTGCCGCCGATGAGATTCAGTGCGGTTTCCACAGGGCAGTGGATCTGTTCCATTCGGTCTACCTCCATGCTATCAAAGTTGATACTGATGTACAAAATAGTGCGTACTTGCGTTCAGCGTATTTTATGATATGATGATATCACAGAATAAAACCACTGTCAAAGGAAAGGATGGAATCTCTATGAAACAAAAATTTCTGGTGTCCGGCATGACCTGCGCCGCCTGCTCGGCCCGGGTGGAGAAGGTATCCAAAACGGTTGCAGGCGTTTCCGGCTGTGAAGTGAATCTGCTTGCCGGCAGAATGACCGCGGATGTGGATAACGCCGAAGCGGCGGAGGCCCTGTGCCGCGCGGTCACGGATGCCGGTTATCCCACGGTGCCCGACGATGGGGGCCAAAAGAAGCCCCAGACGGAAAAAGCCCCGGCAGAGACTGCCATGCAGGAAATGAAAACCCGGATTCTCTGGAGCGGAGCGTTCCTGTCGGTGCTGATGTACCTGACCATGGGACACATGGTGGGCCTTCCTGCCCCCCATATTTTCCACGGCCTGGAAAACGCACTGCTGTTTGCGCTGGTTCAGTTTCTGCTGACCCTGCCTGCCGTGATTCTGAACCGCTCCTATTTTACCCGCGGTCTGAAGGCCCTGTGGCATAAGGCCCCCAATATGGATTCCCTCATCGCCGTTGGCTCCGGCGCAAGCCTGATTTACGGCGTTGTGGCCCTGCTTCGCATGAGCTATGCCCTGGGGCACGGCCAGTGGGATGTGGTGGAGCTGTACAGCAAGAACCTGTATTTTGAGTCTGCCGCCATGATCCTGACCCTGATCACCCTGGGCAAATTCCTGGAAACCCGGGCCAAGGGCCGCACCGGCGATGCCATCCGCCAGCTGATGGATCTGGCCCCCAAAACTGCCCGGGTCAGAAGGGCAGGGGAGGAAACCGAAATTCCTGCCGACCAGGTTCAGCCTGGCGACATTGTCATCGTCCGCTCCGGCGGACGGATTCCCGTGGACGGCACCGTTCTGGAGGGCCGGGCTTCTGTGGATCAGAGTGCCCTCACCGGTGAGTCCGTTCCCGTGGAGAAGGAACCCGGCGATACCGTCGCCGCCGCTACCATTCTGACCACCGGTTATCTGGAATTCCGGGCAGACAAGGTGGGCGAGGATACCACCCTTTCCCAGGTCATCCGCCTGGTGGAGGAAGCCGGCGGCTCCAAGGCCCCCATCGCCCGGCTGGCGGATCAGATCGCAGGCATTTTCGTCCCCGTGGTCATGACCATTTCGGCCATTGCTTTCGCTGTCTGGATGGCGGTGGGACAGACCCTGGAATTCTCCCTCACCACCGCCATTGCGGTGCTGGTCATCTCCTGTCCCTGCGCCCTGGGACTTGCAACTCCTGTTGCCATCATGGTAGGCACCGGACGGGGTGCCAAGATGGGTGTCCTCTTCAAAAACGCGGAAGCTCTGGAAAACCTCCACACTGTGGATACCGTGGTCCTGGACAAGACCGGAACCATAACCCAAGGCAAGCCCCAGGTCACCGATGTACTCACCGGACAGGCTACCGAGTTTGTCCTTCTCCGGACAGCCGTGGCCCTGGAAGCCAGATCCGAGCATCCCTTCGCCAAGGCCATTCTCTCCTACGCAAAGGAAAAGGACATCTCCATCCGGGAGATCAGCGACTTCCAGACCCTGCCCGGCCTGGGTGTATCCGGCATTTACAACGGCACCCGGGTCTACGGCGGCAACCGCCGTCTGATGGAGCAGATCGGCGTGGAAGCGCCGGACTATCCCTTCCTGGCCTCACAGGGCAAAACGCCTCTCTACTTTGCCGATGAGAAGGGCAAGTATCTGGGTGCCATTGCCGCCGCTGATGTGCTGAAAGCAGACTCTGCCCAGGCGGTGGAGTATCTCCGGAGCCTGGGCCTGGATGTGGTCATGCTCACCGGTGACAATGAAAAGACTGCCAAAGCCATTGCCCGGGAGGCCGGCATTGAGCGCGTAGTATCCGATGTGCTTCCCGGTGACAAGGCCGCTGTGGTTGCCCGGCTCCAGTCCCAGGGTCACAAGGTCGCCATGGTGGGTGACGGCATCAACGATGCCCCTGCTCTGGTTACAGCGGATGTGGGCATCGCCATCGGCGCTGGCACGGACATCGCCATCGAGTCTGCGGATGTGGTGCTGATGAGCGGCAGCCTGGCCCAGGTGGGCAGCGCTGTGGAGCTGAGCCGTTCCACCATCCGCAATATCCGACAGAATTTGTTCTGGGCCTTCTTCTACAATTCTTTGGGCATTCCCGTGGCCGCAGGTGTGCTGTATCCTGCCTTCGGTCTCCAGCTCAGTCCCATGCTGGGCGCAGCCGCCATGAGCATGAGTTCGGTGTTCGTTGTAACCAACGCCCTCCGGCTCCGTCTTTTCCAGCCCAGCCGCACCATTGTGCCAGCCGCTGCTGAGAATACCCAGCAGGAGGCTCCTGTGGACGAAAACACCCCCGTTCAGGTCATCGGTGTCCAGGGAATGATGTGCCACCACTGCACCGCCGCGGTGGAAAAGGCCTGCAAATCGGTTCCCGGTACTGCCAAAGCCCTGGCAGACCTGGATGAAAAAAAGGTCACGGTTTGGGGGAACCCGGACCGCGCCGCCCTGGAAAACGCCATCCGGGAGGCAGGCTATCAGATCCTTCAGTGACCACCAAAGCATTGCGCAATCTGCCCAAAAGGTAGAAAGCATCCTGATAATCGGTGCAGAAACCAGGGATTCCTGTATGAAAACCTCCAATTTCCAGAAAATACCTGTGCAATTTCACTGAAAAGCGGAGGCCTCCATTGACAAATGGTTACAATTTGTTATAATTATGGAGTAATTTATTCTGGGATAACCTGCGAAGGAGAACCACTATGATCAAACGGATGCTTTGCCTTTCCCTTTCCGTGCTCCTGCTTCTGGGGCTTCTGCCTCTGACAGCGACTGCTGCGGAGTCCGGCATCGGCCTGCAAAAGCTGGCCGAAGGCGAATCCTACAGGGAAATGTGCGTCAGTCAGAATATGCTGGATATCATCAAGGATGTGGAGGGCTTCAGTCCCACCCCCTATTGGGATGTTACCCAGTGGACCATTGGTTACGGTACCGCCTGCGGCTATAACTGGAGCAGCAAGCCGGATATGACTGTGACCCGGGAAGAAGCTGAAAAAATGCTTCTGATGGACGTGAATGCCAAGTACGGCAAGATCGTCAACGATTACTGCAGCTCCATCGGCAGACAGCCCAATCAGCAGCAGTTTGACGCCCTTCTGGATTTTACATACAATCTGGGCGGCAACTGGACCAGAGGCTGTATGCTGACCGACTGGCTGGAGAATCCCACCACCGAGCTGGACCTGGTCAATGCCATGGGCCGTTGGGGCAGGGTCAACAGCAAGCCCAGCTACTCCACCTGTATGCGCCGGATTCGGGAAGCCATCATCTTCCTGAAGGGCGAATACTATCTGACCTACGGCAACGGCAGCTTCGAAACCGAGCTGCAGGTAGTGGCCAATCATGATCTGCCCTACTACCATGTGGTGATTTTTGACTGCAACGGCGGTGAATCCGACGGACTCTCCGGTCAGATGCAGTTCTATCTGGCGGACCAGCCCATCCGGAGCTATCCCATCCCTGAGCGTGAGGGCTATACCTTCCTGGGCTGGCAGGTCACCAAGGAGCGCAATTCTTCCATTTCGGAAGCCTACCCCCTGCGGAAGGCGACCCTTTGCCAAGAGAATCTTTACGCCGTTGCCCAGTGGGCCGAGGGTGAAGTGGAAGTGGAGCCCGATCCCGATGTTCCGGGGGAAACCTTTGATTCTGTGCCCGTGTCGCTGACCGGAACGGTTAACACCAAGCTGCTGACCATCCGCACCGGCCCCGGCGTGGGCTATCAGTCTCTGGCTCTTCTGAGTCAGGGCGACCGGGTGGAGATTACCGCCACCGCCACCGGCGACGGCTACACCTGGGGAAAGATCCAGGAGGGCTGGATCTGCCTGGACTATGTTCTTCTGGACGAGCCTGAAGAAACCCAGCCCACCGAGCCTGAGTCAACGGAGCCGGAAGAAACCGAACCCGATGAGACAGAGCCTGAGGTTACCGAACCTGAGGTAACGGAACCCGAGGAAACCGAGCCTGAGCCCACTGAGCCTGAGGAATCAGATCTCTTTGCAAGAACCGGTACTGTGAATACCGCGGTTCTGACTGTCCGTTCCGGCCCCGGCACGGAATATGAATCTGTCGGACATCTGATCCGGGATGAAAGGGTTATCATTTACGAGCGCAGAGACGATGGCACCCGTTTTTGGGGTCGTATGGATGAAGGCTGGATTTGTTTGGACTATGTACTGTTGGACCCACCCAAGACTGTGGTCGGTTATGTTTCCACCGATCTTTTGACAGTTCGTACCGGTCCCGGCGTGGATTATGCTTCCGTGGGGCTGCTGAGCCGGGATGAGCGGGTGGAGATTACCGAACGCCGTTCTGACGGAACGCGGGATTGGGGCCGGATCGAAAGCGGCTGGATCTGCCTGGATTATGTATCCCTGCTGGCTCCCGAGGACACCTGGCCCGATGGTTCGGAATCCACCCTGCCCGGGGAAACCGAGCCCACCGAGCCTACAGAACCCGAGGAAACCGAACCCACTGAACCCGAACCTACCGAGCCGGAATTCCCCTTCGAGGATGTTCCCGAGGATTCCTGGTACCGGGAGTGTGTGGCCCATGTATTTGAAAAGGGCTATATGCAGGGTATGAGCGCCACCCGTTTCGGCCCTGAGGAGAGCATGACCCGTGCCATGCTGGTGACTGTGCTGTACCGTCTGGCCGGCGAGCCGGAGGTCAGCGAGGAATTCTTCGGTATGTTTGATGATGTCAAGGAGACGGACTATTTCAGCCGTTCCGTGGCCTGGGCCAAGGAAAATGGCATTGTCCACGGTGTTTCCGAAGCCTCCTTTGCCCCCAACCGGAAAGTAACCCGGCAGGATGCTGTCACCATCTTCCACCGTTATTTTGAGAAGTATCTGAATCATGACGGCTCCTCCGACCTGGATCTGAGCGGTTACGCCGATTCCCAGTTCATCGCCCAGTATGCCCTTCCGGCCATTCAGTGGGCTGTGGAAAACGGCTTGCTTACCGGCTCCGAAGCAGGTGACCTGCTGAATCCGGCAGCGGAGCTGACCCGCGCCCAGGCAGCGAGAATCATGTTCGCCCTTGACTGCCTGCTGGAGGAAATGGTATAATCTGACTTGCTCCCGGAGGAATCTTCGGGAGCAAATGTCCGTTTTATTGGACTGCGGATAGTGTAATATATAACCAGAAACACACGAAAGGGTGACGGTTATGTATTCTCTGAAAAAAGTCCGCGGTCATGTTCTGGTTTATGACAGAAATGGAAACTTCCTGTTCTCTGCTGACAACGAACGGGAAGCATGGGAGGAAATCGAAACCTATGAGGAACATACGCCTTGATCTCGTCTATGACGGCACCCGATACCAGGGCTGGCAGCGCCAGTCCGGAACGGACAACACCATCCAGGGCCGCCTGGAGCAGACCCTGTCCCGGATTCTGGGGGAGGAGATCCAGATCTCCGGCAGCGGCCGCACCGATGCAGGTGTCCATGCCCGGGGGCAGGTTGCGAATTTTCACTGCGCCAGCGATATGCCTGCGCAGCAGATTCTGTCGGAGCTTCGCCGGTATCTGCCGGAGGACATCGGCATAGAATCCTGCAAAGAGGTTTCCGACCGCTTCCACGCCCGGCTCAATGCCCGGGAAAAGACCTATGAGTACCGGATCTGGAATTCCGACCGTCCCTGCGTATTTGAGCGGCGGTTTGTTTACCAGCTGCCGGAGACGCTGGACACAGACCGGATGGAATCTGCCGCCGTCCATCTGCTGGGAACCCACGATTTCGGTGCCTTCTGCGCCCATCGGAAAACCAAAAAGTCCACCGTCCGTTGCATCCGATCCATTGAAATCCGACGGGCAGGCCCGGAGCTGCGGATTCGCGTCACCGGCAACGGTTTCCTCCACAACATGGTGCGCATTATCGTCGGTACGCTGATCGAGGTGGGTAGGGGAGATCGGACACCGGAGTCCGTACAGGAATTGTTTGAGAAAAGAAGAGCGGACGCAGGCTTTCTGGTTCCCGGAAAGGGTCTGTGTCTGGAGGAGGTTCTTTATTGATGAACATTCAGATTTTTGGAAAATCCAAAAGCTTTGACACCAAAAAAGCGGAACGCTGGTTCAAGGAGCGCCGGATCAAATTCCAGTCCATCGACCTGGTTCGGTTCGGAATGTCCGGCAAGGAGTTCGACTCCGTCCTCCGTGCCGTGGGCGGCATCGACAATCTGATCGATTGGGACAGCAAGTCCCCGGAAATCACACTGATGCGCTATATGGATGACAAGCGTGCCAAGGAAGACAAGGTATTCGACGCTCCCGAGCTGATGAAGGCCCCCATCGTCCGTAACGGAAAGCAGGCAACCGTCGGCTTCTGCCCGGAAATCTGGGAAACCTGGGAGTAATTTCATATCACAAAAGCAGTTTCTCCAAAGGGAAACTGCTTTTTTTGTTCATTCCGGCAAAAAATGGACAAAAATGGCTTGCCATTAAGAAAGAAGGGTGATATACTATCAAAGTGTTTTCCAATTTTGTGGCCCTTGCCCGGGATTTCTTCTGGGGAATCCCAACCATTGTCCTGATTCTGGGGCTTGGCCTGGGAATTACAGTGCTTTGCCGCTGCCCCCAGCTTCGGCTCTTTCCCAGGGCGCTGGTCCGGTTCCTTTCCGCTTTTTCCGGCAAAGGAGGGGCGTCGGAGCGTGGCTCCTACCGTGCCCTCTGCACGGCGCTGGCTTCCACCGTTGGCACCGGAAACATCGCCGGTGTAGCCGGAGCCATCGCCCTTGGCGGTCCCGGCGCGGTCTTCTGGATGTGGATCAGCGCCCTGTTCGGCATGGCCACCAAGTTCGCTGAAAGCACCCTGGCTGTCCGCTATCCCGGCAGGGACAGCGCCGGGAATCCCATCGGCGGCCCCATGTACATGATCTGCCAGGGACTTCCGAAACCCTGTCGGTTTCTGGGAACCCTTTACTGCTTTTTCGGCCTCTTCGCCGCCTTCGGCGTTGGAAATGCTACCCAGGTCAACGCGGTGTTTCGTGCCATGGAGGAAACGGCAGCCGGATATGGGTATGGTTTCTCGCCTGCATTTTTCCGGGCTTCCGGCCTGCTGCTGGCGGTATGTGTTGCGCTGCTGGTTTCCGGCGGCGCGCGACGGATCGGTCAGGCGGCAGAGGTTCTGGTTCCTGTGGCTGCGATGGCGTATCTGCTGATCTGCGCCGCTGCCATATGGCTTCGCAGGGCGGAATTGGGCAATGCCTTCTTCCGGATTTTCTCCGGTGCCTTTCGTCCCGAAGCGGTTACGGGAGGCTCTGTGGCCGGAATGATGACCACCCTGCGAACCGGAGTATCCCGGGGCGTATTCACCAACGAAGCCGGGATGGGGACAGCTGCCATGGCCCATGGCTCCGCTTCCGTGACCCATCCCGTGGAACAGGGCTTGATGGGAATCATGGAAGTGTTTCTGGACACCCTGCTCATCTGCACCCTTACCGCACTGGTGATTCTGACCAGCGGCGTATCCATTCCTTATGGACTGGATGCCGGTTCTCCACTGACTGCCCGGGCCTTGTCTGCAAGCCTTGGCCCCTGGGCTGCCGCCTTTTTGTCCGGATGCCTGTGCCTGTTCGCCCTGGCCACCATTCTGGGCTGGGGATTGTATGCCGGAAGATGCGCCGAATATCTGCTGGGCTCCATGAACTGGACTGCCTTTTCCGTCTGCCAGGGCCTGTGTGTCCTTCTGGGGACGGTTCTGAATACAGGACTCATCTGGTCCCTTTCCGATCTGATGAACGCCCTGATGGCTTTGCCAAACCTGACTGCAATGATTCTGCTGCTGCCCGAACTGCGGCGGCTGACCATAGATTACGCAAAAAACAATAGCGGCTGATCCCTGCCGCCGGAGGTACTTATGAGAATTTCCATCAATGCAAACCGCTGCCAGCCTTCTCCCATGAGAAAGTTCCATCCCTACGCGGTTGAAGCCCAGAATATGGGCAAGAAAATCTACCATCTGAACATCGGCCAGCCCGATCTGAAGACCCCTGATGCCTTTTATGCCGCAGTGCAGCATTTTAACCAGAAGACGCTGGAATATGAGGCTTCCCCCGGTATGCCCATTCTCATTGATCAGATCCGTTCCTACTACAAGAATCTGAATGTGGATCTGGACAACAGTGACGTTCTGATCACCACAGGCGGTTCTGAGGCCCTGCTTCTGACCTTCCTGTGCATCATGGACCCCTATACCGAGGTCATCATTCCCGAGCCCTACTATCCCAACTACACCACCTTCGTCCACGCCTCCGGCGGTGTCATCCGTGCACTGCCCACCTCTCCCGAGGACGGCTACCGCTATGCCTACCGGGACCGGATCGAGAGTCTGATCACCCCCAACACCCGGGCCATCATGATCACCAATCCCGGCAACCCCACCGGCGTTGTTCTGACCAAGGAAGAAATGCGTATGGTGGCAGACATTGCCAAGAAGCATGATCTGTACCTGATCTGCGACGAAGTTTATCGTGAGTTCTGCTATGATGATGCCTTCGGCGTTCCCACCATGGCCATGTTTGATGACATTGCGGACAATCTGGTTATCATCGATTCCGTTTCCAAGCGCTTTTCCGCCTGCGGCGCCCGTGTGGGCTGTGTGGTCACCAAGAATAAGGATCTGCAGGCCGCTCTGCTGAAGATGTGCCAGAGCCGTCTGTCCGTTGCCACCATCGACCAGATCGGCGCGGCAGCACTGTACAGTGTGGATCACAAGTTCTTTGAAAAGTGCAAGGCTGAGTATAAGCTTCGCCGTGACACTGTGGTGTCCGCTCTGCGTCAGATTCCCGGCGTCATGGTGGAGGAGCCCATGGGCGCGTTCTATGTCATGGCGAGCCTTCCCGTGGATGACACGGACAAATTCCAGTACTGGCTCCTGGAAGAATTCAGCGACCAGAACGAAACCGTCATGTTCGCCCCCGGCGCACCCTTCTACGAAACTCCCGGCAAGGGCATCAACGAGGTCCGTATTGCCTACGTTCTGAAGAAGGAAGACCTGGAGCGGGCCATCGATCTTCTGGGCAAGGGCATTGCCCGTTACCGCAGAGAGGTCATGGGCCTGGAGTTCTGAGATTTTTAACAAATGTGCGCTCAGCCGGGCGCACATTTTTTCTGGCAAAACCGGAAATAGTGTGTTATAACCGGAGTTTGCCACTTGCAAAAAAACGGACCCGGAGAAATCCAAACTTTTACGACTGGAAAGTCCCGGAAAACAACATCATACTCAGCAGAAACACCCAAAGTCATGTCAAGACTTCGGGTGTTTTTTCATAATTTTTTAGTACCTACATCAGAAGACCTGAACTGCGGATTTCAGCGCCCGTAGGTCTCCACGGGAGAAGAGCTTGTTCGGGATGGTAATCCCCATCGCCTTCAGTACAAGGTCGAGGTCCTCAGAACTAGACCGGAGCATTCGGAAAATATTTCCGGGCAACTCATCAGTCTGCCAGCTGCGCAGCGCTTCCGTCAG
>JAFVWL010000105.1 GCA_017501695.1 Oscillospiraceae bacterium | reverse complement strand
AGCCTGACGCTCACCGGCCTAAATTGCACCAGAATGCGTTCTCCTCCTAGGTGGGCGACAGCCCACCGTCGTCGTCGGCCTTTTCTGGCACAATTTATCCTCGCTGAGCATCTAGGCCGTTCTATCAAGAATTAGTATAACCCGTCTGGGCGACGGGGAGTGCTCCGGAGCCCATGAATGACAATAATCCCCGGTTCGCTGTGAACCGGGGATTTCGTTTATCTGTGAATATACATCCGAGTCATATCCGGCTCGCCGTCGCCCTGGACCATGCACAGGAACTCCCAGCCGTACCGCTCGTAAAAGCCGGTGTGGTCGGTCACCAGATAGGCAGGGGAAATACCCTTGGCCCGAAGATCCGCAACAGCCATATCAAGGAGTGTACCGGCAATTCCCCGGCAGCGATGGCTTTCTTCCGTATACACGGCGCAGACGTTGGGGGTCAGATCCTTCCGGTCGTGGAAGTCATTTTCGATCACGCCAAGACCGCCAACGATCCGGTCACCGTCCATGCAAAGAAACCAACCCAATTCCGTATCACCCTTCAGGTAAGCCTCCATACATTCCAGATAGGCCTCTGTGGGAACGCCCCACTTACTGTGGAACCATTCTGCCGCAGCATTCATCAGTTCCGGTTTTGCACGCAGTGCAATATAGTGCAGCTCTGTCATAAACAGCACCTTCCTTTCTATCTGTTACCACTCTATCACAGAAAATGGAAAAAGTCGACCGAATTCTTTTTTGAAGCGCAACTTCTGAGGGAGCCTTGTCTTGATGCACAATCTGCCGGTTCTTTTTTGGGAAACTTGCATAATTGCGGTTCTGTACCCTGTCCGATATAATGAAATCGATCCGGATCGCGTTTCTGCATCCCAAAATTAGGAGGAATCTACCATGGCAAAGGAATTTACCATTGAAAATGAATATCTGAAGGTAACAGTCACCACCTGGGGCGCCCAGGTGAAGAGTGTGATCCGCAAGTGCGATCACGTGGAGCACATCTGGCAGGCAGACAAGTCTGTCTGGGGCTACCACGCACCCATTCTCTTCCCCCATGCCGGTAAGGTTGTGGATGGCAGGATCGAAGCAAAGGGCACCGTCTGCGAATCCGGTCAGCATGGATTTGCCCGGCTCATGGAGCATGACTTTGTGGAGCAGACCCAGGATACCATCGTTCTGGAGCTCTGCGCCGACGAGGAAACCCGGAAGTTCTTCCCCTATGAGTTCCGCCTGGTTTCCACCTTCCAGCTGGAAAATGACACCCTGCACCATACTCTGACTGTCGAAAATCTGGACGAGGAGCTGATGCCCTTCGGCATTGGCTACCATCCTGCCTTCACCGTTCCCTTTGATGACCAGCATGTGGCCACCGACTATGAGTTCCGGTTCAGCGAGATGGAATCCCCCATCTGCCTGAACTGCCTGCCCACCGGCCTGGTGCAGAAGGATCACTACTATCTGGGTACCAACATCACCGCAATCCCTGTGGATGAGAACCTGTTTGCCAATGACAGTCACTGCATGGTGAACCTGAAGTCTGCCACCCTGGGCCTGTACGAGAAGGGCACCGGCCGCGGCGTGGTCTGCAATATTGAGGAGTTCCCCTACACCCTGCTGTGGAGCAAGCCGGGTATGCCCCGGTTCGTCTGCATCGAGCCCTGGCACTCCCTGCCCAGCTATGAGGGCGGCAGCACCAAGTGGGAGGAAAAGGCCTCCGCCGCCGTTCTGAAGCCCGGCGAAGGCTGGTCCACCACCCTGAGTACCTCCTTTGTGAGATAATACCAAGGGGCGTACTGCATGGAATTTGCGGTGCGCCCCTTCGTGAATCCGGAAAGACGGTGATACCTTTGGATCAGATTATGATGAACGGAAAAATTTGCCAGGTTCTGGCGCTTCTGGGACACGGCAAGGGCGGCTACTCCTATCTGGTGACCCTGGAGGGACGGAAATATGTGCTGAAGCAGATTCACCATGAACCTTGCGATTACTACCAGTTCGGAGACAAGCTTCAGTCGGAACTTCGGGACTACGAAACCCTCCGGGCTCTGGGGCTTCCGCTGCCGGAGTTGTATGAGGTGGATCATGCCGGGGAGCGGCTGCTGAAAGAATACATCCAGGGGCCCACCATTGCCGATCTGGTGGAGCAGGGGGAGCTGGAACCGTCTTACTTCGGCCAGATAGAGGAGATGTGCCGCCTGGTGTACAGTGCAGGACTGAACATTGACTACTATCCTACCAATTTTGTGGTGCAGGATGGAAAACTGTATTATATCGATTACGAATGCAATCCCTACGCAGACCAGTGGAATTTTGAAAACTGGGGTGCACAGTATTGGCACCCCGAGGCTTGGCAGAAGAAATAAACGAATCCCACCCCATTAACAACGGGGTGGGATTTTTGTACATAAGGGATTACTTTAGACCCAGCTCTTCCTTGGTGATGAGCTTGATCTTCCGGTCGCCCAGGGTGGAGAGGAACCGGGGCTCGTCGGAGATCCGCAGGATCATGTAAGCGGAACCGGGCTTCTGGGTGAACAGGGCGTACATATACTCCACATCCACATGGTTTTCCGCCAGAATGCCCAGCAGTTCCGCCAGACCATTGGGACGGTCGGGAACCTCCACGGCCCACACGGGGGTCATGGACAGAATATTGCCGTGGGCAAGCAGGATGGAGCTTGCCTTATAGGAGTCGTCCACGATCATTCGGGCCAGACCGTAGTCCGTGGTTTCGGCGATGGAGATGGCACGGATGTCGATGTGGTTGTCCGCCAGCAGCCGGGTAATCTCAGCCAGCTGACCGGCACGGTTTTCCAGAAAAACGGTGATCTGATGAATGTTCATAATCCTTGCCTCCTTAGATCTTGCGCTTGTCGATGACGCGTACGGCCTTGCCTTCGCTTCTGGTAATGGACTTGGGAGCCACCAGCTTGACCTTTGCGGAAATACCAAGCATGGACTTCAGGGCGCCGACCAGCTCCTTTTCCGCGGCGGTGATCTTTGCCAGGGAGTCGGAGAAAATGTCGGGGGTCATTTCCACCATGATCTCGAAGGTGTCGGTGTTGTTCACCCGATCCACGATGATCTGATAGTTGGCAGGATAGCCCTGCTGCAGCAGAACCGTCTCGATCTGAGAGGGGAACACGTTGACGCCGCGGATGATCAGCATATCATCGCTTCTGCCCATGGGCTTGGACATCTTCACATGGGTTCTGCCGCAGGAGCACTTCGCCCGGCTCAGCACGCAGATGTCACGGGTGCGGTAGCGCAGCAGGGGGAAGGCCTGCTTGGTGATGGCGGTGAATACCAGCTCACCCTTGCTGCCCTCGGGCAGCACTTCGCCGGTGTCGGGATCGATGATCTCAGCGATGAAGTGATCCTCGTTGATGTGCATACCGCTCTGCTCGCAGCACTCAAAGGCCACGCCCGGGCCGGAAGTCTCGGTCAGACCGTAAATATCATAAGCCTTGATGCCCAGCTTATTCTCGATGTCATGGCGCATGTCCTCGCTCCAGGCTTCAGCACCGAAGATACCAGCCTTGAGATGAATCTGATCCTGCAAGCCGCGCTCATGGATGGACTCCGCAAGATAAGCGGCATAGCTGGGGGTGCAGCAGAGAATGGTGGAGCCCAGGTCAGCCATGAACATCAGCTGCCGGTCAGTATTGCCCGAGCTCATGGGCAGGGTCAGACAGCCAACCTTGTGGGAGCCGCCGTGGAGTCCTGCGCCGCCGGTGAACAGGCCGTAGCCGTAGGCAACATGAACCACATCTTCCTTTGTGCCGCCCGCCGCCACGATGGCACGGGCGCAGCAGTCCTCCCACAGATCCACATCATTCTGGGTGTAGAAGGCCACCACACGCTTGCCGGTGGTGCCGGATGTGGACTGGATGCGGACACATTCAGACAAAGGCGTACCCAAAAGACCGTAGGGATAGGCTTCCCGGAGGTCGTCCTTTTTCAGGAAGGGCAGCTTGTGCAGATCGTCGATGCTCTGAATGTCATCGGGGGTCAGACCCTTTTCTTCCATTTTCGCCCGGTAGTAGGGGACATTGTCCCATACATGCTGGACCTGCTTCAAAAATCGCTCATTCTGAAGGGCGCGAAGCTCCTCATAGGGCATGGTTTCGATTTCCGGCTGGTAATAGTTGGGCATATGGCTTGCATCTCCTTTGTTATGCGTTTACGCCGAGGGCGAAGGCTTTTTTGTTCAGTTCCAGGAATTTTGCAGGGACGCTGGCTTCGATGGCAGCCATCCACTCTTCTTCGGGAATGTCGAAATAACGGGACAGACGGCCCATCAGCACCAGGTTGACAGCCTTTGCGTTGCCTGCTGCTTCTGCCAGGGACAGGGCATCGATGGCATCCAGATCAATACCAGCGCTGCGCATTTTGCCAGCCAGATCCTCGGGGTACTCAGCCGCGCCGATGATGACGGGCATGGGGTTGATCTGCTGGGTGTTGACGATGATCTTGCCGCCGGGCTTTAAGTATTCCGTCCAGCGAGCGGCTTCCAGCAGCTCAAAGGACACAATGTAATCGGCCTGACCCTTGTCAATAACAGGGGAGTAGACCTTCTCACCGAAGCGAACGTAGGTGACAACGCTGCCGCCACGCTGGCTCATGCCGTGGACCTCGGACACCTTGATGTCATAGCCCCGGCCCAGCAGGAGTCTGCCCAGCAGCTTGGAGGCCAGCAGACTGCCCTGGCCGCCAACACCGACGATCATTACATTTTTCGTTTCCATATTCAGACCTCCTTCGCTGCCTTCAGAGCATCGAATTTGCACAGCTGCTCACAAACGCCGCAGCCAACGCACAGAGTAGCATCCACCTTTGCCTTGCCGCCCTCGATGCTGATGGCAGGGCAGCCGATCTTCATGCAGCTCTTGCAGCCCACGCACTTGGTTTCGTCCACAGACAGGGGAGCGCTGTGCTTCACATACTTCAGCAGCGCGCAGGGACGGCGGGAGATGATCACGGAGGGCTCATTGGCGTTCAGCTCTTCCTTGATGACGGTGTCGCACTCTGCCAGATTATAGGGATCGATGACCCGGACCCGGCGGATGCCCACGGCACGGCACAGGGTTTCCAGATCGATCTTGGCACAGGGATCGCCCTTCAGATTGAAGCCGGTGGTGGGATTCTGCTGGTGGCCGGTCATGCCGGTGATGGAGTTGTCCACGATGATCACAGTGGCATTGGACTCGTTGTAGGCCATATTCACCAGGCCTGTGATGCCGGAGTGCATGAAGGTGGAGTCACCGATGACGGCCACGGTTTTGTTGTCCATAGCGCCCTGCTGGGCCTTGGAGAAGCCGTGGAGGCCGGAAACGGAAGCACCCATACAGATGACAGAATCCACAGCCTGCAAGGGTGCGACGGCGCCCAGGGTGTAGCAGCCGATGTCGCCCAGGACGGTGAGCTTGTTCTTCTTCAGGGTGTAGAACAGACCCCGGTGGGGACAGCCAGCGCACATGACAGGGGGTCTGGGGGGAATGGCGGCATCCAGCTTCACGCCGGTCTCCCAGGGGGTGGAGAGCTCAGCGGCCACGGTCAGGGGCATCAGCTCGTCGATGTTGGAGAACATGGACTTGCCCACACAGGCAATGCCCAGATTCCGGCAGTGTGCCTCGACAAAGCCGTCCAGCTCCTCTACGATTACCAGCTTGTCCACAGAAGCGGCGAAGTCGATGATCTTTTGCTGGGGCAGAGGCCAGATCATGCCCAGCTTCATAACGGGGTATTTGTCACCCAGCACTTCCTTCACATATTGAAAGGAGGTGGAGGAGGTGATGATGCCCATGGTGTTGCTTTCGCCCTGCTCAATCCGGTTGATCTCGGCGGTTTCCGCGTATTCTACCAGAGCGCGGGTTCTGGCTTCCACCACAGGGTGACGCTTCTTTGCGTTGCCGGGCATCATGACATACTTGGGGATATCCTTCTTGTATTCCTTGATGACCTCCACCCGGTCGCCGGTCTCCACCACGCTCTGGGAGTGGGACACACGGGTACACATCTTCAGCAGTACGGGAGTGTCAAACTGCTCAGACAACTCATAGGCCAGCTTGGCGAAGGCCAGGGCTTCGGCAGAGTCGGAGGGCTCCAGCATGGGAATCTTGGCGGACATGGCGTAGTGCCGGGAATCCTGCTCGTTCTGAGAGGAGTGCATACCGGCATCGTCTGCCACGCCGATGACCATACCGGCGTTGACACCGGTGTAGGAGATGGTGAACAGGGGATCGGCGGCCACGTTCAGACCAACATGCTTCATGCCGCAGAAGGAGCGGCGGCCTGCCAGGGACGCGCCGAAGGCAGCCTCCATGGCAACCTTCTCGTTGGGAGCCCATTCGGCGTAGACCTCGGGATACTTGGCCACGGCCTCGGTGATTTCGGTGCTGGGGGTGCCGGGGTAGCTGGATACAAAGCTGCATCCGGCTTCGTAAAGTCCACGGGCAACGGCTTCGTTGCCCAGAATCAACTGTTTCATGATGTTTTCCTCCTTGAAAAAAGGGTATCAGCCGGTGATCTGCACTTCCACCAGGCGGCCCTGGCAGTAGCGCTCCCGGAGTACGGGCTTTTCGATCTTGCCGGTGGGGTTCCGGGGGACCTTGTCGAAGAACAGCTTTCTGGGCCGCTTGTAACGGGGCAGGGCCTTGCAGAATTCGTTGATCTCGTCCTCGGTGCAGGTCATGTCCTCCTTGATCTCGATGATGGCCACGGCGATCTCGCCCAGACGCTGGTCGGGCAGACCGATGACGGCCACGTCCTTGATCTTGTCATAACCGCGGAGGAAGTCCTCAATCTGAACGGGATACAGGTTTTCGCCGCCGGAGATGACAACGTCCTTCTTCCGGTCAACCAGATAAATGAAGCCCTCTTCGTCCTCTCGGGCCATATCGCCGGTGAAGAGCCAGCCGTCCTTCAGAACCTCCGCGGTGGCTTCGGGATTTTTATAGTAGCACTGCATAACGCCGTTGCCCTTCAGAATCAGCTCGCCGACCTCTCCTCTGGAAACATCAACGCCATGCTCGTCCACGATCCGGGCCTGCCAGCCGTAGCCGGGTTTGCCGATGGCACCCACCTTATGGATGTTTTCCACGCCCAGATGGACGCTGCCGGGGCCGATGGATTCGGACAGGCCGTAGTTGGTGTCGTACTGATGGTTGGGGAAAACCTCCATCCACCGGCGGATCAGGCTGGGGGGAACGGGCTGGGCGCCGATGTGCATCAGCCGCCACTGATCCAGCTTGAACTTGGTCAGGTCAACCCGGCCGTCATCGATGGCATCCAGCAGATCCTGGGCCCAGGGAACCAGCAGCCATACGATGGTGCAGCGCTCCTCGGTGACGGCCCGGAGAATCCACTCGGGCTTCACACCACGGAGCAGCACGGCCTTGGAGCCGGAGAGCAGGGAACCGAACCAGTGCATCTTCGCGCCGGTGTGATACAGAGGGGGAATGCACAGGAACACATCGGACCGGGACTGACTGTGGTGGTTCTGCTCGGTCAGACAGGAATGAACCAGGGCCCGGTGATTGTGAAGAATGGCCTTGGGGAAGCCGGTGGTGCCGGAGGAAAAGTAGATGGCGGCATCGTCGGTTTCGTCAAGCGCTACGGGAGGCGCGCTGGAGGAGCAGAAGCCCGTGAGCCGGATGCAGTTTTCCGCATAGTCAGGCGTCTCCTTGCCCACAAAGAACCGGGTCTTGACCATGGGAATCTGGTCGATGATGGCATCCATGCGGCTGATGAACTCCGGTCCGAAGATCAGAACCTCCACATCAGCCAGCTCCAGACAGTATTTGATTTCGTCACTGGAATATCGGAAATTCATGGGAACAGCCACACAGCCGGCCTTCAAAACACCGAAGTAAATGGGAAGCCACTCCAGGCAGTTCATCAGAAGAATCGCCACCTTGGTACCCTTCTTCAGGCCCCGGCTCAGCAGAAGGTTCGCGAACCGGTTGGCTCTCCGGTCAAAATCCTTCCAGCTCAGCTCCCGGCGGTAGGGGGCATCCTGGCTGGCCATTTCGATCAGATTGAAATCCCACCAGGTAACGGCCTTATCCCGTTCCTCAGAGGGGTTGATCTCCACCAGGCTGCATTCCTGACCATAGAGCCGGGCGTTGCGTTCCAAAAAGTCCGTAATAATCATTGTTTCTCACCTTTTTTCTGATTATAAAAAACAAAAAAGCCTCTGCCATACAGCAGAGGACAAGAAATTCCTGTGGTACCACCTCAGTTTACCGCGCAATGCGGCCTCATGGGACCCTGACAGGTCCGCAGGCTGTATCGGGCCCTACCCGTCTTTGCCTACTGGCGCGAGCGTTCAGCGAAGCCACTCCGAAAGGAATTCGGCATTCCGGCACTCACTGTCTTGCACCGTCCGACAGCTCTCTGGGAGGACCTTTGAATGCGTACTGGTTTTCATCACCGTGTTGAATCTTTTGTTTTCCCTAGTCTACCACTTCATTATCCTAAAGTCAATAAGAAATAATGAAAAAATATACAAAATTGTCGAATCTTTCCTGTGGATTATGCTGTGCACACCCGGCGGTTTGTCGATGCCGGGAAAACAGGTGTTTATCCAGGGTGAAAAACAGGCTAAACAGACAGAATGGTAATCGGGAACGATACAACAGATGTGATACGGCAGGAAAGGATATTTATTCTTCTTCCATGGCCCAAAAAGCAAGAACCCCCGGCCGATCAGACCGGGGGCGCTCGCTTTGAACAGAAAAGGAGATATTTCAAACAGAACACAGATTCTGCGAATCCCTGCAAGCGCACCGGTGAGGGGGCCGGCACGCCCGCTTGTAAAAAGAAGAGGAAGATATATTCGGAGCAGGTATTCCACCCGGAACCAAATGCAAGTGTTGCAGAAACGTTTCTGCAACGACTCTGGCAATAGCATACAACGTTTCATCAAAGAAAGCAAGTGAAAAATGGAAAATGTTTACAAATCTACGTAATGCACAATTTTCGACGGAAAATAAGGATTAATCCGGCAATTTGACAGGGAAGTCCATGGGGATGTGGAAAAAAGAATTGACATTACCAGGGGCTTCCTTTAGAATGAAACATAAATGATACGATTGAAAAGGATGTGGCATTATGGCAGTTACCATCAAAGACGTTGCGGCGCGGGCAGGGGTATCTCCCTCCACCGTTTCCCGTGTGTGCAACAACAATCCTTCCATCAGCCGGGAAACCCGGGAGCGTGTCCAGAAGGCCATTGAAGAGCTGGGCTATGAGCTTCCGGCCCCTCAGGAACAGGCTGTGGGCTGTCCTGTTCGCCATATCGCGATTGTGCTGCCCCCCTCTGTACGGGAGGCCTATGAGAATACCTTCTATCTGAAAGCCCTCCGGGGTATCAGCCAGGTCTGTAATGACCGGCAGGTGGCTCTGAGCGTAGTCACCGGAAAGGATTATGAGGAAGTTCTGCAATCTGTCCAGACCCTCCACCGCAGCGGCCAGGTGGATGGCTTCGTTCTGCTGTATTCCCGGAGGTCGGACATTGTGGTGGATTATCTGTGCGAGCAGGGTCTTCTGTATGTGATCGTGGGCCGGGCCAATGAGCTGGCGAACCAGACCATCTCTGTGGACAATGACAATCTGCTGGCCGGTAAGGAGGCTACGGATTATCTGTATGACCTGGGCCACCGGCGCATCGGATTCATTGGCAGCAAAACCGGCTTTATGTACGCCGAGGAAAGACGTTCCGGCTATCAGCTTTCCCATCTGCTTCACAATCTGCCTGTCCGGGCGGATTACTGCATTGAGATGGAAAGCCTTACTCCTGCCTCTGCTGAGGCGGTGCATCGGCTGCTCCAGTGTGAGGACAGACCCACGGCTTTCGTGGTCAGCGACGATATGCTGGCCCTGGCTCTGGAGCGGACCTGCTCGAAGATGAACCTGTCCATTCCGGAGGACGTGTCCATCATTGCCTTCAACAATTCCCTCTATGCCCAGCTGGCTTCCCCCCAGATCACTACGGTGGACATCAACTGCATCCTGCTGGGCCAGGAGGCCGCCAGACAGATCATTGCCCATGCCGCCAATCCCAATCTGAGCACCACCAAGATTGTGGTACCCCACACCATCGTGGAGCGTGACAGCTGCGCCAAACGCTGAGAATATGCGAAAAAACCACCGCTCTACCGGCTGTAGAGCGGTGGTTCTACCATGTGGAGAATGGATCGCCGGAGTTTCCCGTGACTTTTTGCCTTTCAGAATGGTATGATATGTCTGATTTCCGGGAAAGAATCCGGAAACAGATTTTCCATGAAAGGACGAAATGTCATGTCTTCTCAGATCATTCTGCTGGCGGAAACCGGCTCTGACCTGCCTGTGGAGCTGGCACGGGAGCTGGGCGTCTGCCTGGTGCCCATGCACGTTTCCATGGGCGATATTACCCTGGACGACGGCACCTTCCCTCCTGAGGATGTGTGCGAATATTATGACCGCACCGGAAAGATTCCCACCACCAGCGGTTCTACCCCCTATGATTTTGAAGTGGTGTACGAGGAAATCTTCGCACGGAATCCGGATGCCCAGGTGCTGCATCTTGCGTATTCCGCAGTTACCACCTGCTCCTACCATAGCTCCCAGCTCGCCCTGGAGGGAAAGCCCTACGCCGGAAATGTCCGTCTGGTGGATACAAAGCATGTGTCAGCCGGCCAGAGCGCCGTGGTGATAGCGGTTGCTGAATGGCTTCGGGACAATCCCCAGGCATCTCTGGAGGAGGCTGCCGCCCAGGCGGAAATCATCAGTCGAAAAACCCGGATGTGTTTTGTTCCCAACAATCTGAACTACCTCCGGGCCGGCGGCCGCTGCAGCAACGCGGTGGCGCTGGTGGGCAATCTGCTCAATCTCCACCCCTGTATTGAGATCCTGGACGGCAGGCTCATCGCCTGTAAAAAATACCGTGGCGCCATGACCAGGATTGCCCCCACCCTTCTAAGGGAATTCGGAGAGAAGAACGGCCTGGGCAAGGACAAGCTCATCCTGATCAGCACGCCCTACATGGATGACGCCATCCGCACCGTGTTGGAAGAGGAGGCCCATAAGCTGGGCTATCGCCAGATCCAGTGGATTCCCACCGGCTGTGTCATTACCTGTCACGGCGGCCCGGGTGCCTTCGGTATTGTAGGCATGACATGATACAAATTCTGAATAAAACCGCACCGGACGCTGCTCAACGCGGCGTCCGGTGTTATACTGCGAATACATGGGTCATCAATTCGTCCAGGGCCATCTGGAACAGGGTATTGTGCTCCAGGGATTCCGGGTAGCCCAGCTGAACGGTCCATATGGGTGCTTCGGTCAGCGGTACATACCGGACGCCGGTGATATAATCCGGAACCAGAACCTGGGGAAGCAGGGCAGAGCATCGCCCGGATTTGGCCATGGTGATCAGCCGGAGCACATCTGTGCCCATGTACTGGGGGGTCAGCCGATGCTTCCGGCACAGGACATCGCACTGACCGTCCTGCAAGCAGGCCAGAGGAGACCAGTGGAGATCGGAGAGCTCCAGGGAGTCCAGTCCGCTGGTGGCTTCCCGTTCCTTCAGCAGAACGCCAAGGGGTGCCTGGTACAGGGTTTGGGTACGGAGCCGGGGGGCGGAAAAGGGTGTGATGGAAATGGCAATGTCCGCGTTCCGGTTTGCCAGCAGGTCTTCGCACGCACCGGGAGCACATTCCCAGTAATCCACCGCAATGTTTTTCTGCTCCTGTAAAAAGCTCTGAAGCAATGGCTCAAAGAGGCTCAGCGTTCCCACAGAAAAGGCGGCGCGGATCATCTGCTGATACCGGGGGCCATACTGCTGCATTTCATTTTTTGCCTGATTCAGCTCCATCACCGGGCCTCGGATTCGCTCGTAAAAGCTCATGCCGGCAGGGGTCAGAAAGGCGCCGCTGGTGTCACGCATAAACAGCTCCACGCCAAGCTCCTGCTCCAGCTGGGAAACCGCCTTGCTCACTGCCTGACGGGACAGAAACAGGTCATTGGCAGCGCTGATGAAGCTGCGGTGGTCTGCCACCGCCAGGAAGTATTTCAGTTGCCGAAGTTCCATAATTCAACACCTCCCGAATCCAGTATATCATGGCGCAGGGAATAACACAAGGCAAAAGGAAAGAAAATATTGCCGGGGTGTAACTTTTGGTTGCGGAAACGACAAAATATTATTGCTTTTCCAATTGTGTACAATATGGTATGATTAATTTGGTTAAAATATAAGAAAGGACGTGGTTCCCCATGATTATTATTGGTGAAAAGATCAATGGCTCCATTCCCTCTGTTGCTGACGCAATTGCCAGACGGGATGCTGAGTTCATCAAGGCCCGTGCCATCGCCCAGGAAGAGGCTGGCGCAACCTTCATTGACTGCTGCGCATCCGTTCCCGAGGAAGTGGAAGTTGAAACCCTGAAGTGGATGATCGAGTGCATCCAGGAGGCCACCGATCTGCCCATCGCTGTGGACTCTCCCTCCGCTGACGTTCTGGCCCAGGCTTACAAGTTCTGCAACAAGCCCGGCCTGATTAACTCCGTTTCCGGCGAAGGCGACAAGATCGACAAGATCTTCCCCATCCTGGCAGAGAACAAGGGCTGGCAGGTCATCGCTCTGCTGTCTGACGACACCGGCATTCCCAAGAACGCCGCTGACCGTCTGAAGGTCTTTGACAAGATCATGGCCAAGGCCAAGGAGTACGGCATTGCTCCCAGCCGGATCCACATCGATCCCCTGGTTGAGATGCTCTGCACCTCCGAGAACGGCATCGAAACCAATATCGAGGTCATTACCACCGTCCGTGAGCGTTATCCCTCCATCCATATCACCGCCGCTGTTTCCAATATCAGCTTCAACCTGCCTGTGCGTAAGATGATCAACCTGGGCTTCACCGTTCTTGCCATGAACGCCGGCCTGGACTCCGCCATCCTGGATCCCACCAACCGGGACATGATGGGCCTGATCTTCGCCACCGAGGCACTGCTGGGCATGGACGACTACTGCATGGAGTACATCAGCGCCTACCGCGAAGGCCTGTTTGGCCCCATCAAGAACTAAGTATACAATCTGATTCCGTAATCCGGCAGCGGAGGGGCGGCTATCCCACTCCGCTGCTCAAATAAAAATCTAAATAAAGGGGAAAATTATTATGAGTCTGGAAAATGTCAAGGATTTGGTATCCCGTGGTAAGGCCAAGCTGATCGCTGCTGCTGTTACCGAGGCTGTCGAGGGCGGCTGCGCTGCTGAGGACATTCTGAACACCATGATCGGCGCTATGGACGTTGTCGGCGAGAAGTTCAAGAACGGCGAGATCTTCGTTCCTGAGATGCTGATCGCTGCCAAGGCTATGAAGAAGGGCGTTGAGGTTCTGAAGCCCTACCTGGCATCCGGCGCTGCCGGCGCTCTGGGCAAGGTCGTTATCGGCACCGTCGCCGGTGACCTGCACGACATCGGCAAGAACCTGGTCTCCATGATGATCGAGTCCGCCGGCTTCGAGGTCGTTGACCTGGGCGTTGACGTTCCCGTTGAGAAGTTCGTTGAGGCTGCTGCCGCTGACGGCGTTAAGATCGTCGCCTGCTCCGCTCTGCTGACCACCACCATGCCCGCTCTGGAAGCCACCGTCGCTGCTCTGAAGGCAGCCGGCAAGGACTACAAGGTCATGGTTGGCGGCGCTCCCATCACTCAGGAGTTCGCTGACAAGATCGGTGCTGACGCTTACACCTCCGACGCTGCTTCCGCTGCCAAGAAGGCAAAGGAGCTGGCCGCTTAATTGCAAATCCCTTGCGGGGCAGCCTTTGCTGCCCCGTTTTTTCGGGATAGAAGAACCCCTCCGATTGGCTCGGAGGGGTTCTATTATACGCTTTCGCCGGCATCCCGAAGCCGGTCCAGCTTCACATTCCGGAAATACAGGCACATATCCAGACTGATTTCCAGGAAATTCAGCACATAGAAGCCCCAGCCCAGAAAAAAGATCCAGCTTCCGCTGCCGTTGCAGTAGAGGATGATGTTCTTGGCAATGCCGAAGATATAGCCGATCCAGATGAAAATCTCAAACTGAAGGCTTTTCCCCTTGGCCGTCCGGGAGGTCCAGGATTTGTATAGGGACAGGGGCCAGCTCAGGCCGAAGCAGATGATCATCACCGTTTCAAACAGTGTGGCAAGATTGTGTGGAGTCATACCGGGTTACTCCTTCTCCTTGTAATGTTCCCAGGCAATCTGGGCCGCGCCCCACAGGGCATCGTGTCCGGGGGCGATCACCGTGCCGAGGGATTCCAGCCTTTGGGCCACGGTTCTGCGGTATACATTGTCCTCCTGAATCAGCCCGCCCAGCAGGGCAATGGGGCAGCCCTCCAAAGACAGCTTCTCCTGCACAGCCCGTACCAGGAAGGAAAGCTCCTCTGCGCCCCGCTCCAGAATGTCCAGGGCCCGGGGGTCACCCTGCTGTGCCAGCTCCAGGGCAATCCCGGAAAACTTGGCAATCATGGACTTGTCTGTGGAGGGACTGTATACAAAGGAAACAATGGCCCCCGGTTCCTGACAGCCGAGCCGGGCGAAAACCGCGGTCTGAATGGCGTCGCCCTCCAGCCGTCCGTCATACTGGCGAACCGCCGCACTCAGTACGTCCCGGCCAAGCGCGTAGCCGCTGCCGCCGTCGTCAATGAGATGACCGTAGCCGCCGCTGCGTGCCGTTTCTCCTGCGGCATTTTTGCCGAAGCAGATGGAACCGGTTCCTGCGATGACAGCCACGCCGGGGGTGTCCATTGCGCCACGGAGCGCGATTTCCTGATCTCCGCAGAGCTTCCAGATGCCACGGAAGCCGGAAGCATCCAGCTCTTCGGAGAGAATCCGGGAAACCAGAGGATTGGAAATACCTGCCGCGCCGAAGCAGATGGAGGCGCACTGGGCCATGTCGACGCAGTCGGTGAATACCTGCCGCAGCAGGCACCGGAAGGCATCCTCGCCGATGGAGTTCAGATTGAAGGGGCCGTATTCCCGGCGGCAGACGAACCGGTTCTCAGAATCCCGGAGCTCAATCCGGGTGTGGGTGCCGCCGCCGTCAATTCCTGCGATAAACATGGCATTCACCTCACAGTGCCACAGGGCAGATGCCGGTCATTTCGCCGCCGCGGAACACTTCCTCCAATCCCTGCAGGGCAGGAATGCTGTAGTCGTAGGCCGCGATTGTACAGGCGCATTCGGGCAGCAGGGGAATGTCGTAGGGATTTCGCATGGCCACCACCGTCAGAGGCTTTCCGGTTTCCGCCAGTGCCTTCGCAAGGGCAATCTGGCCCTGGAAAAGATGGCCGTTGCAGGTGTTGAGAATGATCTGGTCATAGGCCGCTGCCTGCTCTGCCACAGCACGGATTTCGGCCTCCTCCGGATTTTTGGAGGTGACAGCGCACCCGCCGCCGAAGGCCTTCTGCATGAACTCCGCGAAAGCACCCGCGTTGCTGTTCTCGTTGCCCACGCCGGATGCCCGGTAGTCCGCGCAGCCGCAGAAGAAGGTCTTTTCGTCTGCCAGGGGGGCGGTTCCGCTGATCCGGGTGATGGCTTTCCGGGACATGGCACGGGCGGTCTGGCGGTCTTGCTCCAGATTGCCCAGTTCGGGCTGAACCTGGCGGCTGATCTGCTGCTTGTAGGCAAGAATCCGCTCTACGGATTCACGCATTTCCTCCAGATCCAGCTCGCCCCGTTCGGCGGCCTCATTGACCAGCTTGGCGGAACCCCACAAAAGACCGATGGTGCTGGAGATCTCTGCCAGGTCAACACCTGCTTTGAAGGAAGCCAGCACGCCCTCGGGGGTTCCGTAGGTGTCCTGGATGGCCAGCATTTCCATGCAGTCGGTGAGAATCAGACCCTGGTAGCCCATCTTTTTCCGCAGCAGACCGGTGATGATCTCCCGGGACATGGTGCTGGGCAGTCCGTCAGAAACGATTTTGGGGAACAGCACATGGCTGATCATAATGGCAGGGATTCCAGCGTCGCAGGCGGCCTGGAAGGGTACCAGCTCCAGAGCCTGGATTTCCGCCATGGTTTTGTCTACCCGGGGCAGGCCCAGATGGCTGTCCACTGCGGTGTCGCCGTGACCGGGGAAATGCTTGCCGCAGCAGAGGATACCGCTGCCGGGGTAGGGCTGGGCAGAGGCAACGCCAAACTGGGCCACCCGGTCTGCCTGGTCGCCGAAGCTGCGGATGCCGATGACAGGATTTCTGGGATTGTTGTTCACATCCAGCACGGGAGCCATGTTGAAGTTGGCACCCAGGGATAGAAGCTGCCGGATGGTGATTTCCGAAGCGATCCGGGCGTTTTCCGGGTCGCCGGTGGCAGCGATTGCCATTGCGCCGGGAACGTTGACCGCGTCCCCGGGAAGCCGGGTCACCATGCCGCCCTCCTGGTCGATGACGATGAAGGCAGGGTAGCCGGTTTCGGCCAGAATCAGTTCCTGGATCTCGGCGCAGAGGGCGCGGAGCTGCTCGGCGCTTTTGACATTTCGCAGGAACAGAATCACGTTGCCGATTTTGTATTCCCGGATCAGGGCTTTGAATTCTTCGGACAGGTGCTCTCCATGGAAGCCGAAGATCAGTTTTTGACCCAGCATTTGTCTGACAGTCATTTCCATAGTTCAGTTCTCCTTGGAATAGATTTCGTAGGGTTCTTTTCTCGCCCGGAAGGCTTCTGCCTCCTGGGCATAACGGGAAAGGATGGCCTCAGCATCCCAATCATGGTTCTCAAAATCCCGGTGACCAGCCAGCAGCGACAGGAAGTGCTTCCCTCCCTTCCGGAAGGGGGGCAGCAGCCGGAAGTCCTCCGGATACATCCGCCGGAGCAAATCCACCAGCTTCACACCCATGGCAACAGGCTCCAGACCGGCTTCGTCCGTGATATGCAGATGGATGCCGCCGCAGAGGGTGCCCTGGTGCTTGGAGGTGGTTGGGGTAAAATAGACCGGGGTGGCGATGACACCGGGACAGTCCAGGTCGTTGAAAGCCCGGGCCAGCTCCTCCGACCGGACGTATGGCGCGCCAATGATGGCGAAGGGATCTGCGGTGCCCCGTCCCTCGGAGAGATTGGTGCCCTCGAACAGACAGGTGCCTGGATACAGCAAAGCGGTTTCGTACCGGGGAATATTCAGACTGGGCATCACCCAGTAGTGATTCCAGTCCCGGAAGGTCATCTGCCGGGTCAGACCGCCGCAGGGAACGATATGCAGATCACAGCCGCAGCCCAGCTCTCCATTCATCATCCGGGCCAGCTCGCCGCAGGTCAGACCGTAGCACACGGGCAGGGGATAGCTGCCCACAAAGCTGGCGCAGTCCTCCCGGAGCAGACCGCCCTCCACCCGGTCACCCAGGGGATTGGGCCGATCCAGCACCACCAGCCGCTTTCCTGCGGCGGCGCAGTCCTCCATGCAGTAGCGCAGGGTGGAGATAAAGGTGTAATACCGGCAGCCCACATCGGCAATGTCATATACCAGTGTATCGAATTTCTCCAGGGTTTCCCGGGACAGCCGTTTGGAGTCCTTGGTGTACAGACTTCGCACCGGCAGGCGGCTTTCTTCGTCCAGTTCATCGGAGAACAGGGCGCCGGCAGGCTTATCCCCCCGGACACCGTGCTCCGGCGCTAACAGAAGAATGAGATCGCAGTGGTTTTTCAGAACCTCAATGGTGGAGCGGTTGTCCCGGGTTCTGCCGGTGGGAGAGGTGAGCAGAGCCACCCGTCCGGTAAAAAAATGAGCGAATTCCGCGATGCGGTCCGCGCCGCATAATACCATGGGAGTTCCTCCTTGACAATTGGTAATTTCTTCGGTAAACTGAAAGAAAAAAGGGGTTTTAGCTTATGAATCATCCGTTTTTAGACCTGTGGAACAAGCCTTCCCGTTTGGTGGTCGGGCTGATGAGCGGCACCTCTGCCGACGGCATTGACGCGGTACTCACCCGGATCACCGGCTACGGCTTGTCCACCAAGGTGGAGCAGCTGGGCTTCTATTTCATGCCCTTTGACGATCCCACCCGCCAGGCGATTCTGGAGATCTGCGGCGGCGAATCCGGCGGCACCCGGGAGGTCTGTCTGCTGGGTACCCACCTGGGCAGGCTCTACGCCGACGCGGTGGGGAAGCTCCTGGAACAGACCGGGGTGGAGCGGATTGATCTGATCGGCAATCACGGTCAGACGGTGTACCACATCCCCGAGGAGATGCCCTATCTGAACACTACCATCCGGGGAACCCTGCAAATCGGCGATCCGTCTTTCCTTGCCGAGCGGTTCGGCTGCCCGGTGGTCAGCGATTTCCGGATTCGGGATATGGCCGCAGGGGGCCTTGGCGCGCCCCTGGTTCCCTATACCGAGTTTCTGCTGTACCGCAGTGAAACCGAGGATGTGGCATTGCAGAACATCGGCGGCATCGGTAATGTGACCCTGCTTCCGGCAGGATGTGCCCTGGAGGAGGTCACCGCCTTTGACACCGGCCCGGGCAATATGGTCATGGACGCCCTGGTGAGCAAACTGACGGATGGAGCCATGTCCTATGACGACGGCGGCAGACTGGCCGCCTCCGGCAAGGTCAATCAGGGGCTGCTGGACTGGATGCTGGAGGATCCCTATCTTGCCAAGCAGCCGCCCAAGACCACCGGCCGGGAATACTACGGCAAGGAGTATGTACAGCGTCTGCTGTCCTGGGGGGATGTACCCCTTGTGGATGTGCTGACCACGGCAACTGCCTTTACCGCCCAATCCATTGCCCTGAGTCTGCGGCGGTTTGCACCCAGACTTCCTGCGCGGCTGGTGGTGGGCGGCGGCGGAAGCCGGAATCCCACCCTGCTTGCCTTCCTGCAGGAAGCCCTGCCGGAGGTAAAGGTTCAGATCCAGGAGGACCTGGGACTGGACAGCGATGCCAAGGAAGCGGTGGCCTTTGCCATCCTTGCCAATGAAGCCCTGTTCGGGGTTTGCAACAACGCCCCCTCTGCCACCGGCGCAAAGCACGGCGTGGTCATGGGCAGGATCAATCTGTAAGAAGAATAATTGCTATGTGGGAGGGTCATGGACCCTCCCATTTTTTACAGGTTCAGATAGGCGAAGCAGTCCTGGATGGACTGATCCCAGAAGTCCCAGCTGTGGCCGCCTTCCCGGTGGTCAAATTGGTGGGCAATGCCAAGGGAACTCAGAAGGGTACTAAACTCGATGTTCATAGGATAATGAGCATCCTGCTCGCCGCAGGAAATGTAGATTTCCGGCGGATCGGATACCTTGCCAGCCAGCGCGGAAAGGTCGTTCTCCGGGCCAACAATATGCTCAGGACCCAGCATGGCGGTAACTTCTCCGGGAGCCAGGAGCATTCCCCGGTGTGCCAGAAACGCCTGCAAATCCGTTACACCGGAAAAACAGCCGCAGCCGGCATACCGCTCCGGATAGGTCAGTGCGCATTTCAAAGCGCCGTAGCCGCCCATGGACAGGCCCATCACATAATTGTATTCCCGGCTGGAGCTCAGGCCGAACATTCTCTGGCAGACCTGGGGCAGCTCCTGGGAAACATAGGTAAAATACTTCAGTCCGTATACGCAGTCAATGTAAAAGCTCCGCTGTACCTCCGGCATTACCAGCACAACGCCATGCTCCCGGGCGTAGCGCTCGCAGGAGGTGTACCGGGTCCAGCCGGTGCAGTTATCCGACAGACCGTGGAGCAGATATACCACCTTGGTCCGGGACAGATCTCCCTCATCCGGCAGAAATACCTGGAAAGAGGTACACATTTCCAATGCCTTGGAGGAGTATTCCACACGAATCAGTGCCATGGCTTACTTCTCCAGCACCTTGGCCACACGGCCATCGGCCTTGTCGAGCATGGCAACGGCTTCTTCCGCGCCAACACCGCACAGCACCATGATGATGGCGGTCTTGGGGCGGTAGCCGCAGGCTTCCAGGGCAGCGGTGGCAGCGGCGTCGTCACAGCCGGTGGCGTTGCAGACGATGGTGACGCAGCGGCGGATCAGCTTTTCGTTGGAGGGCTTCACGTCCACCATCAGATTGCCGTAGACCTTGCCCAGCTTGATCATGGAGCCGGTGGACAGCATATTCAGCACCATCTTCTGGGCGGTGCCGGACTTCATACGGGTGGAGCCGGTGATGACCTCGGGGCCGGGGCAGGGGGCGATGCCGATGTCAGCGAAGCTGTCCAGTACGGAGCCGGGGCAGCAGGTGACGGATACGGTGGGCGCGCCCAGCTCTTTGGCGTATTCCATACAGCCCAGAACATAGGGAGTCCGGCCGGAGGCGGCGATGCCAACCAGCACATCACCGGCGGCAAAGCTGATGTTCTTCATATCCTGAATACCCAGCTCTTTGCTGTCCTCCGCGCCTTCCACAGCCTTGAAAATGGCGGGATAGCCGCCGGCCATCAGGGCCTGAACCATTTCAGGCTCCGTGGAGTAGGTGGGAGGACACTCAACGGCATCCAGAATGCCCAGACGGCCGGAGGTGCCTGCGCCGCAGTAAATCAGCCGTCCGCCCTTTGCAAGACGGTCAGCGATCACGTCGATGGCCTGTGCGATCTTGTCGGTGACTTCCGCAACGGCCTCGGCAACCCGGTGGTCCTCCTGGTTGATGAGCTTCACCATGTCCAGGGTGGACAGGGTGTCGATGTTCATGGTGTTGGGATTTCTCTGCTCAGTGGCGATTTTCTTCAATTCAACCATATCAAATGTCCTCCAGTGTATGTACGACTTTGTATTGCTCCGGGGGAATCATGAAGCATTCGCAGTAACCCTTCCGGCCCTGGATGCCCCGGATGCGCTTGAGGTGGGAGTAGTATTCCTTGTAGGGGAAGCTGGTGGAGTGAACCGCAAACCAGTGATGGTCGATGGCCTTTTCCCACAGGGAGTAGCCGTCGGATACGTCAAGATAAACGTAGGGCTGGAATCCGGGCGCATCCTCCCAGTTTTCGGCAAAGTAAAGATGCCGGGCAAAATGCCTGGGTTCTTCCCGTTCAAAGCCTGCGATGGCGGCGTAGAACCAGGCATCCACCACGATTTTGTGGCAGGCCTCGTGATCCTTGTGCATGCTCTTTTCGTGATGGGTCACGATAATGTCGGGCTTGACCCTGCGGATGATGTCACAGACGGCGAAGCGTACTTCGTCATTGTCCGGCAGAAGGCCGTCGGCATAATCAAGAACGTATGCCTCTCCGCCCAGCTCCCGGGCGAAGGCTTCAGCTTCAGCGATCTTGCTACGGCGGTATTCGGCAATATCCGCGCCCACAGGGGCGCCTTTTTCGCCGGCGGTAAGGGCCAGGGTCACGGCCTTGCCGCCGTGGACGGCACAGGTGGCAAGCAGTGCGCCTGCGGTCAGCTCTGCGTCACCGATGTGGGCACCGATGGCCAGAACCGTGTGTTTCTTGTGTTCCATAGTCTTACAGCTCCTTCAGCATGACGGAAAACCGGCGGACCACCCGGAAGCCTGCACCCAGATAGATCTCACCGGCATGATTATGCTCGCCGGTGAACAGAGACATATACTGGGCGCCAGTTTCCTTTTCCTGGTCCAGAAGCCGGTAGAAGAGCAGGGTGCCGAAGCCCCTTTTTTCAAACTGGGGCGCCACGCCGATTCCGGCGAAATAGCCCCGTCCGGTCTTTTCCGGATACACAGGCCCGGTGAAGCCGGCGCAAACATGGCCCTGCAGGGCAACCAGCAAGTCCATACCATCGCGCCCGGCCCGGGGAATTTCGGCAGACCACATGGGATTGCCAAGGGCCTCCACCATTTCTTCCAGTCCGGTGTGAAGGGATGCGTCATACCGGGCTACGGTGCAGCCCCTGGCGGCCATTTTTGCGGCCTTTTCTTCAATCCAGCCGGGAGTTTCGTAGTCGGAAAGATTCAGATACATGGCCCTCTCACGGCTGCCCTCCCGGTAGCCCCGGGCCAGCATCCGCTGGTAAAGGGGGAGATCAATGGCGACGCCGGGAGCATTGTTGTGCTGATGCCCATCGGTTCCGGGAATCACCCAGGGAAGCCGGATGGGATTGAAGCAGGTCACAGCGGCATGGATTCGTCCGGCCTTGCGGAAGGCATTTTCCAGGGCATCCAGCAGGGCGGCGGTGTTCTCGTCCGTGTTTGCGGATTCGACCAGGAGGACACAGCTTACATAGCCGCGCTCCGTTCCCCTGGGGATGTGATCGCCGGTGCAGCCGTTGCAGAAGCCCAGAATCCGGCCTTCGGATTCCAGAACAAAGGTGAAGTCCGGCGAAAAATCCGGGTGGCAAAGAAGAATCCGGTCAAAATCCTCCCGGTCCAGGGGCGCGAAGCCGTCCCGGACACCGGCAGAATTCCAGATGCTGTGCAGGGCGGCAGCGTCGCCCGGCTGATAATTTCGGATCATATTGAAACCTCGCTGAAAAAACAGCCCCCACCGGAAGTGGGGGCTGCAGAATGAGAGATCAGCCCTTGACGGCACCGATGGTAACGCCTTCCATGAAATACTTCTGCAGAGAGAAGAACATGATGAACATGGGCAGTGCGGAAATGGTGGCACCGGCCATCATGGGAGCGAACAGAGTTTCATTGGCGAACTTGAACTGCTTCAGACCGACCTGGATGGTGTACATGGCAGGATCGTTGGTAACCAGGAAGGGCCAGAAGAAGTTGTTCCAGCTGGACATGAAGGTGTTGATTGCCATAACTGCCAGAACCGTCTTTGCCAGAGGCAGGATGATCAGGGTAAAGACCTGCAGCTGGTTGCAGCCTTCGATCTTTGCGCTCTCAATCAGGGGAGTGGGCAGACCGGAGAAGAACTGCTTGCACAGGAAGATGTTGTAAGCAGTACACAGGCTGGGCAGGATCATGGCGGCGTAGGTGTTGGTCATGGAGAACTTCTGCACCATCAGAATGTACAGAGGAACCTGGGTGACCTGGTAGGGGATCATCATGGCAACCAGGATCAGAGCGAACAGAGCGTTGCTGCCCTTGAACTTGATCTTGGCGAAGGCGTAACCGGCCATGGAGGCGAAGATCACGTTGCCGATGACGGTACCGGCGGAAACCACGAAGGTGTTCCAGATCCAGCGCAGGGAGTACTCGCTGAAGTTGAAGAAGGCTTCAAAGGATTCCAGGGTAAACCGGCTGGGGAAGATGGTGCGCATATTGCCTGCGGTTGCCACATTGGGGCCGAAGCCGGACATCATCATGTAGACGATGGGGAACAGGGTAGCGGCAGCCAGGGCGACCAGAACGATGGTAATGACTGTGTTGCGGATGTACAGCACCTTACGGTTGTGCAGATGCTGGGAATACAGACCTGTAGCCATAGGAGTACCTCCTTAATATTCGACGTCAACGCCCATCATCTTGAACTGGAACATGGACATGATGGCGATGACGATGGCCAGCAGGATCGCCTGGGCACAGGCCAGACCGTACTTGCCGTATTCGAATGCGTTGTTGTAGATCAGCAGACCGATCATGGTGGTGGAGTTGTCGGGGCCGCCGCCGGTCATCATGTAGGCGTTCATGAAGACCTGGAAGGAGCCGATAACACCGGTGACCAGCAAAAACAGAGTGGTGGGCTTGACCAGAGGCCAGACGATAAAGCGAACCTTCTGCATGAAGGTAGCGCCGTCCAGCTCCGCGGCCTCAAAATAGCTGTTGTCAATGCCCAGAAGCGCGGCAATGTAGGTGATGATCTGGGTGCCGTGGCTGGACAGCAGAGCCATGATCATCAGCGAAAGCATGGATGTCTTGGTGGAGGACAGCCAGTTCTGGGCAGGAATGCCGAACACGCTCAGCAGCTGGTTGAACAGGCCATCGGGGGAAGAATCGTACAGCCACAGCCACACAACGGACAGGGCAACGCCGGAGGCCACGCCGGGCAGATAGTACATTGCCTTGAACACGGACTGGGTCTTTTTGGAGAAGGGCAGGATCATCACTGCCACGCTGAAGGAAATCAGCAGGGTGGAGGGGACGACGACAGCGGTATATACAAGGGTATTCCAGGCAGCCTTGTAGAACAGGTTGAACTTGGAATACTTCAGAGTATCCACGTAATTCTTCAGTCCGATGAACTCGGAGCCGAAGGGCTTGTAGTTGAAGAAGCTGGTGTAAATTGCGTTAAAGACGGGGTACAGGGTGAAAACGCAGAAGATAATCATTGCGGCGGCGATGAAAATATAGCCCCACAGATCATCGTTTGTAAAGCGGAATTTGCGCTGGGTTGCCAGACGCGGCTGTTTGGTTCCGTTCATAACCTACCTCCCGGGAAAGAAATGTCCCACCCCACCAAGGTGGGGTGGGCAGAGTCAATTCAATTAGCCGATCTTGCCGGAAACGCAGTTCTCTGCGCCGAAGGCATCATAGGCAGCCTCACAGATGTACTCATAGACTTCCTGTGCGGTAGCCTCACCGGCCAGCAGCAGCTGGAACTTGGGAACGATGTGCTCGTCCATCATCTTCTTGGCAGTAGCGGTCATCTCGGCGGTAACACCGGCGGGAGGAGCCTCGACCATGGCGATGCAGCGGCCAGCGGTAGCCAGGTTCTGCTCGTCGCGGCCTTCCTGCAGCACCAGGGCGTCACGGCCGGACTGGCAGACGGGATCCAGGTACAGTTCGTTCATGCAGGAAGCGATGCGGTCACCGGAGCAGATGTAGTCCATGAACAGCAGGACGTTGGCCAGGTGCTCGTCGGTGGTGTTCTTGTTGCGCATTGCGATCAGGCCGTCCACGGTGCCGTAGCAGGACTCAGCGCAGCCCATCATAGTGGGAACGGGCAGGAATGCGTACTCCATGGGCAGGGAGTTCTCAACGGCGGTGCCGTCGTTGGCTTCCAGAGCAGCGTTGTTCTTGTTGAAGTTGGACTCGAACAGGGGCATAGCCTTACCAAAGATCATGGCGTTGCCGGTCTGGCACATAACCATACGCTGGCCGGCCTCAACACCGTAGTTGGGCATGTAGCCGGACTTGGTCATCTCTTCGATGGCGGTCAGCAGGGTCAGCATGTTCTCAGAGGTGAAGGTGTACTTCAGATCAGCGGTGAAGTTGTTGGACAGGCCAACACCGGCGCCGAAGATGTTCAGCATATCGGAAGCGGTAACGCCTGCGTTTGCAAAGACGAAGCCGAAGCGGTTGCCGTCGGTGCCCTTGGCGATGACATCCAGGAACTCCTCATAGGTCCAGCCTTCGTTCTGGATCTTGGCAACATCAATGCCCAGCTCTTCCATCAGAGTCTTGTTGGCGCCGATGGACTGAATGGTCAGGTACAGGGGCAGGCCGTAGGTGGTGCCTTCCAGGGACATGTACTCAACAGCGTTTGCGTCATAGTCAGCCAGACGGTCGGCGGACATATACTTTGCGATGTCGATGGCAACGCCCATCTCCACATAGGTGCCCAGGGCGCCGGAGGAGATCTCAGCGATGTCGGGAGCCTCACCGGCCTGAGCCATGGTGGACAGCTTGTCGGAATGATCGCCCCAGGAGGTCTCGATGATTTCGACGGTCAGGTGAGGGTACAGCTTGTTGAAGTCAGCAGCCCAGACCTTCAGGTTGTTCAGGTATTCGCCGGTGACGGGGGGAGCCATGATAACGATGGTATCAGGCTCGTTGGAGGGCTCAACCACGGGAGTGGTCTCGCCGTTGTTGCCAGTCTGGGGCTTGGTGGTCTCGGGGGTCTTTTCGCCGCAGGCGACCAGGCCCAGAACCATCACCAGAACCAGCAGCAGTGCAGTGATCTTCTTCATTTGTTTTCCTCCTAAAAACGTTATATGCTTTACGGCTTTTTGCCGGAAAAGCCACGCTCTATGTACGGAGCAAACCGCACACATTACCTATAGTAAACCATAAATAGCATTTTGTGTCAATGAAAAAGCGAACGGAAGAAACTTTGTTTCATACACTGAATGAAATTTCATGAAATTTGGCTAGTTTGATGAAATAATTTCACCTATTCATTTTTTGATTTGCACAGATTGCACAAAGCTGTGCGATGATATTTGTCCACAAAGCGAATGGCAAACAGTGACAGAAATAAGATAAAATGGGCCTATCCATTTTGAAAGGAGGGATCGCTGTGAGCAATGCCCTGCTGCGTCTGCGTGAGCTTTCCGGCTCCTTTTCCAGTACGGAACGGGAGGTAGCCCGGATCATTCTGGAGAATCCCAAGCTTGTGGTGGATCTGTCGATCCATGAACTGGCGAAGCAGACCTTTTCCTCCGCATCCACTGTCGTCAGACTCTGCCACCATACGGGCTACGCAGGCTATAAAGATTTTCGCAAGGCTGTCACTTATGAGCTGGCCCTCCGGGAACAAAGCAAGCAGATGGAACAGACAGAAATTGCCCGTTCTGATTCCCTCAAGGAGATCATCGACAAGATTACATATCTAAATATCGTATCCCTGGAGGAATCCAAACAGCTTCTGGATACAGTGGTTCTGCGCCGGTGCGTAGAGCTTCTCTGCGGTGCCAGAGTCATTTACCTTTTTGGCCTGGGTGCGTCATTGTGCGCCGCAAAGGATGCGAATCTGAAATTCCTCCGTCTGAACAAAATGTGCATGATCAATGAGGACTGGCATTCCCAGATTCTCCAGGCAAGAAACGCAGGCCCCGAGGATGTGGCCCTGGTAATCTCCTATTCCGGCGTCACGGTGGAGATTATTGAATGCATGAAGGAACTGAAGCAGAACAAGACACCAATCATTGCCATCACCCGTTGTGTCCAGTCGCCCGTGACGGAGCTTGCCGACGAAACCCTGTATACCGCGGCCAATGAATCCCTGTTTCGCAGCGGAGCCATGTCCTCACGGATGTCCCAGCTCAATATTGTGGATATCCTCTATACCGCCATGGCCAATGAGCAGTACGAGCAGTCCCTGCGCCAGCTATCCAAAACCCACATCGTCAAACCGGAATACAATCCCGGCAAGACATTCAAATAATTATGAGAAACGAGTGGTCTTATGAAATTCACCCCTGATTCTAAATTCATGATCCTCTGCACCAGACTGGTTGAGCTGACCAAGCTCAATCTGCTGTGGCTTCTGTGTATCCTTCCGGTTTTCACTGCCGGCGCTGCAACAACAGCGCTGATTACCTGCCTCTATGCCTTCCATGCAGGGGAGGAATGCGGCTCCAAGGTATTTTTCGCCTCCTTCCGGAAATCCTTCGGTAAGGCTACTATAGTATGGGTAATCATTCTGTTCTTCGCCGCCATGCTTGTGGTAGACTATTATATTGTAGCCTACCTTGCGTTCCCCGGACGGATGGCGGTGATTGGACTTCTGTTCTTTTTCCTCTTCGCGCTGGTAATTTTTGCGGAGATGATCTTTCCGCTGATTTCCCAGTTCCCTGCCGGAATCCGAGAGATGACAGTGAACGCCATCCTTCTGAGCATTGCGCATCTGCCGAAAATGCTCCTGGTGACGGGGATGAATCTGCTGCCCCTCCTCCTTCTGATTCTGCTTCCCCAGGTTTTCATTCTTCTGGGCTTCCTCTGGCTGATCTGCGGCTTCTCTTTGATGGGCTTGTATGACATTATGGTAGTAGAACAGATCCTCGCTCCCTTCCGTCAGACAGAAGAATGATCTTCGTTATCTTGGACTTGAAAGTGGAAAGAAACCACAGCGTACTGGCGGAATGCTTCGCCTGAAAAAATAATTGAAAAAAGATGAAAAAAGGTGTTGACAATTGAGGGTGGGTGTGTTAATATAACCGGGCGCTTGAGAGAGCGGCAAACAAAAGAGAACACAAACCGATGAAATTTGCTGGTATTTGCTTCATTTTTCGAAGTTTTTGAGTGAAAACGAAAAAACAAGAAATTTGAAAAAAGTGCTTGACAAATGGAGGCGTGTGTGGTAAGATGTTTGAGTCGCCGCGAGCGACAGACAATGTACCTTGTAAATTGAATAACGTAAAGATGACTTTTATCACCTTGGACAAATTAAGGTTTGTTTAAGATTAATTAACAGCCAACGAAAATTCTTGAGTAATAGCTAAGAGCGAATT
>JAFVWL010000104.1 GCA_017501695.1 Oscillospiraceae bacterium | reverse complement strand
CACCACGAAATATTTCTGTAGGTCGATATGGGCCATGACTTCACTGAAAGAATATACCGGATCATTTATTTTAATAATTCTTTCCAAATCCACTGGTAATTTCATCTGGATTGGTGTATAATTCTTATCTGTAGTTTTCATGTTGTGTGGTAACTTTATGATACTACAAAACGGCTGCAGCCTCAACCGGTTGCAGCCGTTTCTCTACATATTTTTGCAGGCTGCACCAAGGTGCAGCCTGCTTGTGCTTAGGGGGTTATTTTACAGCCCCTTGTTATGCTTTATAGAGAATTCCAATATCATCCGCCCCGGCCAGCGGCCTGGAGCAATATCTGGACTATGGCCTTCTTTCTAAATCTGTTTTTTGTTCAGAACGCTTGGGGACAATAAGCGATTCGCACCGGAATGTTTGGATGCATGGCAGAAGCAAGATTGATCCGTTATCCGCAAACCCCAATGCAATTTTTCAGCCGGGTATAATTCCAGGCAGGAATTGGCAGAATAAGCATATCACAGCGAAAGGAGTGGTGTGCTTGTTCAAGCACGAAAAACAGTTATTTCATCCGGTGGGGATCGAGCGGCCCAATCCCCAGTATGCGGCACTCTTGCAGGAGCAGTTGGGCGGCGGCAATGGGGAGCTGAAAGCCGCCATGCAGTATATGTCCCAGAGCTTCCGCATCAAAGACCCCAAAATCAAGGATCTGTTTCTGGACATTGCGGCGGAGGAACTGGGGCACATGGAAATGGTTGCCCAGACGATTAACCTGCTGAACGGTCACGATGTGGATGCGGCGCAGGTGCCATCCGGCGAGATCCAAAGCCATGTGATTCTGGGATTGAATCCCGGCCTGATCAATGCGTCCGGTTATTCCTGGACGGCGGACTATGTGACAGTGACCGGGGATCTGTGCGCCGATCTGCTGAGCAACATTGCATCGGAGCAGCGGGCAAAGGTTGTCTATGAATATCTCTACCGCCAGATCCATGATAAGAAGGTTCGGGAAACCATTGACTTCCTCTTAAACCGGGAGGAAGCCCATAACCAGATGTTCCGGGATGCGTTCAATCAGGTGCAGAATTCCGGCTCCAATCAGGATTTTGGCACCACAAAGGCGGCGAAAATGTACTTCTCTCTGTCCGATCCCGGTCCAAACGCCTTTGCAGGGAATCCTGTGAAGCCGCCGAAATTTTCCAACTGATTCGCCCCCTTTATTCGATTTATCGCTGCCGCCGGGTGGTATCGTTTGATGCCGTCTGACGGCAGTTCCTTTCCTCATTTTCGTCTGCTACGCACGGATTAGTGGCGCATCGAGCTTTGCGTCGTAAAAAACGCAATGATGAAATCGCGGGAATCTTCGGAATTTCCTGATTCAGAATTGGTCGGTCTGCTTATTTCGTTTCTGCTCCTCGTGGAGCAGGGCAAAGCTGAGCAGAAGATGCAGCCTGACCTCCGGATTATCATGATCGATATCCGCTATCTCCTGGATCTTGTTCAGTCGGTAGAACATCGTTGTCCGGTGGATGAAGAGCTTTTTGGCTGCCTCTGCCGCATTGAACTTGCAGCCATAGTACATTTCAAGGGTTTTCGCAAGCTCCATTTCCGGATGCTCCGCGTCATACCGAAGCAATTTTTCCAGACCGGCAGAGCAAAGATCTCTGGCAGAATACTGACTCAGACACTGCTGCAAAACATAGTCGGACAAATAATCCCGGAATTCAAATCGCCACAGGCTGGGGTTCCGGTGCAAGCCCAGCTTCATGGCATCCCTTCCCTGACCGGCATACCGGCGTGAATCGTAGAAATCCGAAAACACGTTGCTGATGCCCACGATCAGCAGATGCTCCCGAAGGAAGCCTGCAAGCTTCTGCCGGAAATCCGGATCTGTCTCCCGGTCCAGATTGTGGAGCATGAAGATTCCCTCTTCAAACTGGGCGGCAATGCAGGCCGGAAAGGCCTGCTCCAGCTGGACCGCGTAGAACTTCAGCGTCTCCTGGGAGCGGAAATAGCCGTTGGAAACCAGCCACGCAATCCGGTAGCGGTCATTGGGTCGCCATCCCATGGAGGAAAGCCGGGCATCGGTATGCGCCTGATCCACCGTCTGACCGGAAAGAATCTGTTTCCAGGTATCATACACGGAGTGTCGGGGCATCCCCTGATTCTTCCGCAGGTAATGGTATTCATAGCACTCCGAAACCAAGGCGCCAAATCCGTCAGCCAGGAACCGGAAGCAGAGCGTATCCGCTTCATCGGGGATTCGGAGCAGAAGTCTGCCCAGATAAAGGCCGTCGTAGCGCAGATTAAAATAATACAGCGCGTGATTCGGGTCCGTCGGATACAGGTAATAGACAAGGCCGTCTGTCTGGAAGGTTTCATCAAAACGGGGATTCATCACATACAGATCCTCCACCGCCTTGGCATCCATATCCTCGCCACCCAGGAAAAAATCATTGCTCTCCAGCTTCCCGGAAAGGGAGCCGCCGTCATAGCGGTAATCCCGGTCGATGATGACCATATCCGCTCCCAGATAGCCTGCTCCGGCATCCAGCAGCGCGGTCAGATCATGCTGAATCCGTGCCAGCTCCCGGCACCGCTCCCGCCACTGCTGAAACGACTGCCAGCGCAGAAAAAACTGATTGACCAGGGAGAGCACCTCAGCTTCCCGGGCGGTCAGATACCAGCCCTCCCCTTCCGGGGCTTCCCCGTTCGTCACAATATACAACGGTTTGATTCCGGGAACCGGGTCCGCTCCGATCCGCAGATACAGTGTATCCGGCTTTGCCGGTCCTCCGGTCCACAGTGATACCCCGGTAATTGGAAAATCTCCGGAAAAGTCACCATATTTCAGGATTTCATGCTGGTATTTCAGCATTTCTACATAACAGGCGGCTGTGATCTCCATTTGATTTCCTCCTTTTCTTCATGCTACACAGTGTAGCATGAGGGTCAAAAAAAGTCAACGGGATGCGGATATACAGGCACCTGCCCAGACTGCTATAATAACGGTGACAAACATAGAAAAGGAGCTGTTCCTATGTATACTTACCCTCCCTTTGATTCCAAGGAAATGGAAGTCATCGGTGTCCACATGAGCAGTGTGGCCGCCCCTATGTTCCCCGGCGAGATGCCTCCCGAGCCTATCTTCAACCGTCCCATCACCGCAAAAGAAAATCTGATCCGGATGTGTGAAGGCAGAAATCACGCATGGATTCCCCAGACCGGCTGGGCCTTCTGCGATGTGGCCAATTTCCGTCCCCGTCAGATTCCCGACAACTATGCCACCCATCTGGTTTTTGATGGCGGCGAATTCATCGAATACGACACTGACACCAAGCGCGGCTGGTTTGATCTGGACTGGGTGTTTGTCCCCATTGCCGGCGGCGCCACTGTGAAGCCCGGTTCCCCCACCATCGAGGACATGAATGAATGGCAGGAGAAGTTGGTCTGGCCTGATCTGGATGCCATTGACTGGGAGGGCATGGGCAAGCTCAACGAGAAGTTCCTGGATACCACCCAGTTCCGTCAGCTGGCTCTGCTGGACGGCTTCTGGGAGCGGCTGATCTCCCTGATGGATGTGGCCGGTGCAGCCATGGCGCTGATCGATGAAGATCAGCAGGACGCGGTGCACGCTTTCTTTGACAAGTATGCAGACTTCCTGATCGAGTACATCCGCCGGGTCAAAGCCGTCTGCCCCATCGACGGTGTGCTGATCCACGATGACTGGGGTACTCAGAACGGCCCCTTCTTCTCCCTGGACACCGCCATGGAGATGCTGGTTCCCTATCTGAAGCGTGTGGTTGACTACATCCACTCCGAGGGTATGTACTACGAGCAGCACTCCTGCGGCAACTGCACCAAGCTGGTTCCTGCGTACATCGCCGCCGGTGTGGACTGGTGGAATCCCCAGCCCATGAATGACCTGGATGCCATTCTGGATATGGCGGAAGGCACCCGGCTGCATCTGGCCATGCCCGATGCCTGTCCTCCCGATGCCGATCCGGAAACTGCCGTTGCCATTGCCCGGGAGTGGTTTGCCAAGTACGGTCATCGTCAGGTCACCATTGCCCCCATGGCCGCGCCTCCGGCATTCCTGGGCGAGATTTATCGTCTGAGCCGTGAGGCGTTCGCTAAATAACCAATCCAACATCCAGGCGGAGCCATACGCTCCGCCTGGACTTTTTTTATGCGTTCATCGGACAAACCGGGGGGAACATCCCGTGGGAACCGGACAGGTGTTCCCCGTCTGTCACTTAGCGCAGCGATTGATAATCGCTGTAGCTTACCTGTCCGGAAATCCCCTTCAGACTGCCGGGAATCAGCTCCTTTACCATCAGACACTCCGGAGCCGGCAGACCAACGGACGCATGGGCAGTGATGCCATAGTCTGCCGACGTGACAAACCCCCGGCTTCGGTAGTTCATGGGATTGCCCTCCACGATGACCGCCTTGTACCCCAGGGCCGCAGCTTTTTCAAAGCCGTACTCGATCAGCTCCCTGGAGATATGCTGTCGCTGGAATTCGGTTTTCACCGCCACCGGGGACAGAAGCAGCAGTTCATCCTCGTATTTCCCCTCCAGATGGAACCGGGAAAACATCACATAGCCCAGGATCTCCTCCGTCTCAGTTACCATGATCAGCTCCAGCTCCGGGAGGTAGAATCTCTTGCCGCGGATTTCCTCTGCCAAGCTGCGAACCAGCTTGCCGTTTTCCGCGCATTCAGAAGCCGTGAATACCGCTTCCACCAGCTCCAGGGCAGGAAGCAGATACTTTTCTTCCATGGATTGAATGCTTCTCATTACCAGATCTCCTTCTTTCTCTGCTTTGTGAATTTCGCGACCCCCTTGCTCCATTCCCGTTTCCGGCGCATCAGTTCGTCCCGGTCTACCGCTTCTTCCTTCAGCTGCTGATAGCTTTCCCAACGGGCCATGTCCAGCGCGCCGGAGGCGATGGCAGCCTTGATGGCGCAGCCGGGTTCGCTTTCATGGCGGCAGTCAGAAAACCGGCATTTTCCAAGATAGCTTTCCACATCCGCAAAAGCATCGCCCAGTCCTTCCGCCACATCCCACATACCCAGTTCACGCATACCGGGCGTGTCGATGATCATCACGCCGCTTTTCAGACGGAGCAGCTGCCGGTGGGTGGTGGTATGTCTGCCCCTGCTGTCCCCCTCCCGGATGGCGCTGACGGTCATGATCTCCTCCCCTGCCAGGGCATTGACCAGGCTGGACTTGCCCACACCGGAAGAGCCCAAAAAAACCACCGTCTTTCCCGGCTGCAGGTAGGCGTTCAGCCGGTTCAGGCCATAGCCTGTATGGGCGCTGACCACATGGGTATTCACTCCGGCAGCCACACGCTCCACCTGGGTCAGATAATCCCAGTAATCCTCCACCAGGTCAGCCTTGGTCAGCAGGATCACCGGAGTGGCCCCGGACTGCCAGGCCAGCGTCAGATACCGCTCCAGACGCTTCAGGTTAAAATTCTGGTTCAATGACTGCATAATGAACACATAGTCAAAATTCGCCGCTACCGCCTGATCTCTGGGGATCGGCCCCGGCTCCCGGCGGGAGAAAAGGGTACTCCGCGGCAGGGTGGCGATGATCTGACTGTCCCCGTTTGGGATGTAGTTCACCATCACGAAATCTCCGGTGGTGGGAAACGCTTGGGTTCCGGCGTAATATTCCTTGGTTTTCAGCCGGGCATGGGTCATGCCATGCTGGCAGACGATCTCATACCGCTCCTTATGAACGGCGGTGACTCTCGCCGGGATGCCCGGCAGATTATTCGTATCCGGCAAATAGCCGTAATCGTTTATGTTCAAGATTCTGTTCCTCCAAATTCAGTTTCAACTTGTAAAATCGCATATTTCTCATATACACATCATCCTTTCCTAACGCTGCTAACTGAAAATGGGCGCAAAAATACCACAGCAAAGCAGCCCTCGTCATGGCTCGCTCTCTGTGGTCGGCACATATCCGAAAGTTACTCAAAAAACGGCGCACCAAAGCAGGAGGTCTGAACCCCCATCTTTATTAACGCCCATATTCCGTTAGCTGGTGACAACCTCACGAACAATCATACTTTTAATCTCCTTTCCGGTCCGCTTTTGCGGACACCTTCTGATAAGAATATAACACCCCGGCAGGCTTCTGTCAATCCGAATCCTCATACTGACTCACAGTGGGGCTGCAAATCAGCGTCCTTTTTTCTTGTCTCTTTGCGGGATCTGTTGTACAATAACTGCATCCGGATTTCCCGGCTACTGCTCCCTTCAGAAACAAAGGAGGAACGAAAATGATCATTCCCGGCCACTTTGAAGACCTGCATACCCTTCACGTCGGCACCACTGCTGACCGCTGTTATTTTATCCCTGCCTCCAGGAGGATGGACGACCTAGTGGAGCATCGGGAGCATTCCGACCGCTTTCAGCTTCTGAACGGCGACTGGAGGTTCCAATACTGCCAGAACGTCCACGACTTCGACGAGCCGTTCTTCGAGCCGGGCTTTGATGCCTCAGACTGGGATACCATCCCGGTACCCGGCGTGTGGCAGAACCACGGTTACGATCATCATCATTACACAAACGTCCGCTATCCCTTCCCTGCTGATCCACCCTATGTGCCTTATGAGAATCCCTGCGGCGCATACCTGTATGACTTTGACTTCACCCGGCAGGATGACGCGTCAAGAGCTTATCTGAACTTTGAAGGTGTGGACTCCTGCTTCTATCTGTGGCTGAACGGCAGCTATCTGGGCTACAGCCAGGTATCCCATTCCACCTCTGAGTTTGATATCACGGAGGCTGTCCGGGAAGGCCGGAATAGGCTGGCAGTTCTGGTTCTGAAGTGGTGCGACGGCAGCTATCTGGAGGACCAGGACAAATTCCGCACCTCCGGCATTTTCCGGGATGTGTATATTCTCCACCGTCCTGAAAACGGCATCCGGGACTACTTTGTCACCACCCATCCGGGCGAAGGCGCGGCAGCTGTCCGGATTCGCTTTGCCTACAGCAGCGACGGTGCCGCCACCAGAGTCCGGATTTTCAGCGAGGCGGATCAGCTTGCGGCAGATGCGCAGGTTATCCCCTTTGACGGGGGCGGTGAATATACCCATCAGGCATTGCTGTCCATCAAAGATCCCGTTCTCTGGAATCCGGAGCAGCCTTATCTGTACACCCTGCTCATCGAAACCCCCGGCGAAGTGATCACTGACCGGATCGGCCTCCGGGAGATTCGCATTGAGAACAATGTGGTGCTGCTCAACGGAAAACCCATCAAGTTCCGGGGTGTGAACCGGCATGACTCCGATCCGGTAACAGGCCCCGTGATCAGCGTCGATCATATGAAACGGGATCTGCGGATGATCCGGGAATTCAACTTCAACGCCATCCGTACCAGCCATTATCCCAACGCGCCCATGTTCTGTCAGCTCTGCGATCAGTACGGCTTCCTGGTCATCGATGAGGCTGACAACGAAAGCCATGGCGCAGCCACCCTGTACTGCCGGGACAATGACCGGTGGGAAGCCCATGACGAGGCCTGGAATACCCTTGTGGCTGATAACCCCGAATTTCTGGACGCGACCCTGGACCGTACCCAGCGCTGCGTCCATCGGGACAAGAACCGTCCCTCCGTGATCTGCTGGTCCATGGGCAACGAAGGGGCCTACGGCTGCTGTTTTGAAGCGGCGCTGGCCTGGGCCAAGCAGTTCGATCCGGCCCGGCTGACCCACTACGAATCGGCCCAGCATCACAGCCGCAGGCGGAAATACGATTTCTCCAGCATCGACCTGTACAGCGATATGTACCCCACCCTGGAACGTATCCGGCGGTATCTGGAGGGAAATCCCGACAAACCTTTTATGATGTGTGAATACGCCCACGCCATGGGCAATGGCCCCGGAGATTTGGAGGATTACTGGCAGCTCATCCAGGCCCATGAGGCCCTGTGCGGCGGTTTCGTCTGGGAGTGGTGCGACCATGCCATCTACGCAGGCACGGCGGAAAACGGAAAGGCAAAGTATCTTTACGGCGGCGACAGCGGAGAATGGCCCCACGACGGCAACTTCTGCGTGGATGGTCTGGTTTACCCCGACCGGACTCCCGGCACCGGCCTGATGGAGTGCAAAAATGTCAACCGTCCTGCCCGGGTGGTATCCTTCGATGCCAAGGCCGGCGAGCTGACCCTTCACAACTACATGGATTTTGTCAGTCTGTCCGACTATGTCACCGCCGCCTATGCGGTAAGCTGTGACGGCGTAATCACTGCCAGCGGCAGGCTCGATGCCCTTCCGGTCATCGGGCCCCACTCAGACGGCACCATTCCTCTGGCGATTGAAATCCCCGAGAGGGGCCGTTGTTATCTGAAGCTCTCCTACCAGCTGAAAACCGCCACCGAACTGCTGCCCCAGGGCTTTGATCTGGGCTTTGATGAAATCCCCCTGGCCAACGCCGATGGCCGGAATCAGACTGCCCTGGCCCTCTGGAATCAAAGACCCACCCGGGAGCAAACCATCACCGCCGCCGAGGACAGCCGTTACATCACCATCCGCACCGAAGCCTTCACCTACCAATACGACAAGCGCACCGGTATGTTCGCAGGCTTGGCCTTTGAGGGCAGGGAGCTTCTGGACAAGCCCATGGACTTCAACATCTGGAGGGCTCCCACCGACAACGACAGCCAGGTGAAGCGGCGCTGGATGGATGCCTGCTATGACCGCATGGTTCAGCGTTGTTACAGCACCCGGTTTGAAATCGTTGAGAACGAAGTACGCATCCACGCCAATGCATCCATCGCCGCTGTCACCGTACAGAAGTTCATTGACGTTAAGGTAGACTGGACTGTCAGTGCCGCCGGTGCCATCATGGTGGACATTCACGGCCGGAGGAATCCCGATTTCCCCGAGCTGCCCCGTTTCGGTCTGCGGATGTTCCTGCCGGAGGCGCTGGAGCAGGTCGCCTACTATGGCCTTGGCCCCATGGAGAATTACATCGACAAGTGCAGAGCCGCATGGCATGGTCTGTTCACCGACACCGTCACCGGCCTCCATGAGGATTACATCCGACCCCAGGAAAACGGTGCCCACGGCGACTGCGACTATGTGGTTCTGGAGAGCGATGCTCTGCGCCTGACGGCTGTGAGTCTGGATGGGTTCAGCTTCAATGCCTCCCATTATACCCAGGAGGAGCTGACCGAAAAGGGCCACAGCTTCGAACTGGAACCCTGCGGCAGCACCGTGCTGTGCCTGGACTGCCAGCATAACGGCATCGGCTCCAACAGCTGCGGTCCGGAGCTGCTGGAACAGTACCGTCTGACAGACGAGAAGCTCCGGCTGCGCCTCCGTCTGATTCCTGAATCCAAATAAACAGCCCGGGGTGAAGCATTTCGCTTCACCCCGGAACCATTGATCAGAGTTGTCTTTTTGCCACTGCCGGGTCTGCAAAGGGGCCGGGAAGAACAGCACCGCTGCGCTCCAGACCAAAATAGTCCCGGCAAAACCGGATGGGTGTTCCGTCGGTGTTCTCGAATTTCTGCGCCGGTTCAAAGGCCATGCCCAGGGTGTCGGTATGAACCATGGAAACGGTGAAATCCTCCAGAAGGTCATAGAGGTTGGTATCCAGATAATACCGGCCCTCCTTTTCCACCAGCTCCACCCTTACATCACCGGGATCGCCGCCGCGCACCAGGCCGCCCACTTCGTTCTTGCAGGCTTTGGCGCCGGACAGGTACACATTGCCCTGGGACCAGACAGGAAGATGTCCAAAATGGACAGGCTCCAGCTTGCCCATATCCGGAGGTCTGGTGAAATCAAACTGGGCAATCCACTCCTCATAGGTGGGGAAGGCATCAAACATCCAGGTTCCGGACTGACGGTTTTCCGAATCGAAGCCATCGTCGGAATCGTGGGGAATGATCACATCTTCAGCAGGCCATTTCTGCAGGAAAATATTGTTATAGAACCGGTCGTCGCCGTGGAGGATGGTCATGAAGCCCATGACCTCTGTACGGTGCGGAATGTGATAGGGCGTATAACGCCAGCCCGTTCCGCCGTCCACACAGGTAAAGGCACCGCAGATCAGGTTATGAACCAGGGCCACACCCTGGGTGGCAAGTCGGAGGCTGACCTCCGAGAGCATGATATTGTGATCAATGAGAGTAGGGCCGTGGCTGACTTCCACAAAGATATCCTGGGACATCATGCCGCCTGCCAGGGTTTTGGCAAAGGCAGGACGCTGGTTGTCATGGAGCAGGTTCCGGGTCAGACGGGTGCCCTGGGCTTCCCAGTCACACCAGATGCCCATGGTACTGTGGTGGATGTGGTTGCGGCGCATGATCACATCGATGGGGGCGTGCATTTTGATGCCCGCAATCTCCGCGCCGCCCAGCTCCATCATATTGTTGATGTGATGGATGTGGTTGTCCTCGATGATGCTGAACACGCCGCCCATCCGGCCGATGATGCCGCCCTGCTCGCAGTGGTGAATATTGTTCCGGCGGATGATATGGCTGCCGATGGTTTCCTTCATCCATCCATGGTACTGCCCCCGGCAGACGGCATCCCGTTCCATCTGGGTGGGGCTTTTCACATGCTGATAGGTAAAGAAGTGTTCATTCTCCGGGTCGAGATACTTGCCCAGGGAAATACCGGCACACTTGCTGTTGGAGATATCGCAGTCCTCAATGATCCAGCCCTTGCTCCAGTGGGGGCCGATCATGCCATCCTGGAACGCGGCAGGTGGCGCCCAGGTGGTTGCGGCCTTGGTGATGGTGAAGCCGCTGACCGTAATATAGGAAACGCCGGTTCTGGAGGGAAAGAAGCATTCCCGGCGGACATTGATCTCCACATTTTCCGCATTGGGATTCTTTCCCTGGAAGTTTGCGTAGATCACCGTTTCATTCCCCTCCGGGTTCTGCTCGGTATACCATTTGTAGATGGAATCCTCCGGAACCCAGCTGCATTCATAGATCTGGCCTTTCAGGCAGTCGGCCAGCGTGGCAGTTTCATACATCGCCTTGTCATTCAGGTATACACAGCCGGTATGCTTATCCGCTCTGGCAAAATACCAGTCGCCGTAAACAAAGGTGGTATAGGGATTGTACCCACCGAAAATCGCATTGTTCACCCGGCAGACCCAGACATTGCCCTGATAGGGTTCCCAGTTTTTGACCGGCTCCGCGCCGGTTATGACCGCGCCCAGAGGTTCCACACTGCGGTAGGTAATGCGTGCGTCTTCCGTTCCTGCTCGGATTGGGTCTACCGCTTCCCGATAAACACCGGGCGCTACAAGGATCTCATCGCCTGGATTCGCTGCCCGGGCCGCCGCCTGGATGGAGCGGAAGGGATGGGCCTGGGTTCCATCTCCGTTCTGGGGCGCATTGACGTTTACATAGAGTTTCATACTGCATCTTCTCCTGATCAAGTGCTGTTTTTATCTTTCGGCTGCAATCCGTGTCTGCCGCTTTGATTATATCCCGTGACCCAAGGGATGGCAACTGATTTATGAAGGAATTCAGACCGACGGGTGCTAATGAATTCGAATAAATCGTATGATTGCAAAAGAAGCGCTTTCCTGCTATACTGATTGCAGGTTGCCGGTGTCAGAAAACCGGCTTGAATTGGGTGGTATTATGAAAAACTTATTTTTGACAGGCCCCGTCGGCTGCGGCAAAAGCACCAGCATTGCCACAGCCCTGGGAGAGTGGCTGAAAGAAGCCGGCGGATTTCTCACCATCCGGCAAAAGGACGATTCCGGCAGAGCCGTGGCCTACTGGCTGAAGCGTCCCGACGGCAGTGACGGACAGATCATCCTGAACTATTCCGCCAAGCCCTACACCATGCACCTGGAAGTCTTTGAGGGACTGGGCATTCAGCTTCTGGAGGAGGCGCGCCGGTTTGATTTTGTGATTCTGGATGAAATCGGCGGTTTTGAGGTGCTGTCGGATGCCTTCGCTGTGGCGCTGATGGAGCTGCTGCGGAGCGACATTCCCTGCATCGGCGTTATGAAGGGCGCAGGTCCTGCCAGCAAGATGATCCAGAAGCTGGGCCTGGGCGATGCCTATGTTCAGAAGGCGGAGGCGTTGCGCCGCTGGATGCAGGAGGATGAAAACACCCTTCTCTATGAATGCAGCCAGTTTGATCCCCAGGGCCTGAGCCTGGCCCGGGAATGGGTGGCAGAGCACATCGCAAAATGATATCCGGGCAGATGCACATCGCGTCTGCCCTTTTGCTATGAAAAAATGGCCGAATTCGGGTTGAAGTTGGGTGGCGCTTATGCTATAATTTTCCATATGAGTGACTGCTCCGGCAAAGGAACAGGGTACAATTCCATATTTTGAAAAGCGGTGGACGAGCCTCTTTCCAGAAAATCCTATTTTAAGCACAGGGATACTGTGCCCATTTGGGGACTTTGGAACGGGCCGGCCACTTTTTTATTTTCAAAACTGGAGGAGAAAAAACATGAAAAAACTGATTGCCCTGCTGCTTGCACTGACCATGGTGCTGGCCCTTGCCGCCTGCGGCGGCGCTCCTGCGGAAACCACCGCTCCCCCCACCACTGAGCCTGCTCCCGTGGAAACCACCGAACCCATCCAGACCCAGGCCCCCGAAACGGAAGCTCCCGAGTGGCCCAAGACCATCGTTGACGTTCTGGGCAACGAGCTGGTTCTGGAGCAGCCTGCTGTGAAGCTGGTGGGCACCCACAACCCCACCATGAACGTTGCGGTCATTCTGGGCGGCGGCGGCAAGTACATCGCCGGCTTCGGCAACAAGGAAATGGCCGACGTGCTGTACTCCTATGTCTACCCCGAGCTGAAGGATGACGTCATCCAGATCGGCAAGGGCAAAAATGTCAACTACGAAACCGTTCTGACCACCGGCGCGGATCTGGCGATCCTGCCCCAGCGTTTTGCCTACATGGTGGAGGAATTCAATGCCATCGGCATCCCTGCCATCGTCATTCTGACCTCCCAGGAAAACTATGACACCATCCGCAATGCCCTGACGCTGGTAGGCCAGGTCACCGGTGAGGAGGATCGTGCCGAGCAGATCATTGCCTACTTCGACGGCATCATCAACAAGATCACCGAGCGGACCGCTTCCGTGGAGGAGAAGCCCTCCGTCATGTTCCTGGGCAGCTCCAGCATGTACTCTGTGGCTCCCGGCGCCATGATCCAGAGCGACATTATGGCCACTGCCGGCGCGGTCAATGCCGTTACCGGTGTTGACGTTCTGGGTTCCTTCGCTGATGTCAGCGCCGAGGAAATCGTCGGCTGGAACCCCGATATCATCTGGGTCCCTGCCTATGCTGACTATACTGTCGAGGATGTGCTGAACGCTCCCGAATTCTCCAGCATCACCGCTGTGCAGAACGGCGCTGTTTACACCTTCCCCAGCAATCTGGAGCCCTGGGATTATCCCTCCGCCAGCGCCTGCCTGGGTGCGGCCTGGGCAGCCTACATTCTGCATCCCGAGGTTTACTCCTACGACGAGCTGCTCACCGACATCAACGGCCTGTATGACCTGCTCTACGGCCAGACCTTCACTGCTGAGCAGATCGGTATCGGCGAATAATCTGAAAAGGAGGACTCTATGCCTTCTCAGAAATCGTATCGTCTGATCATGCTGTTTCTCACAGTGGCCCTGGCGGCCACCAGTGTGATCGCGCTGTGTGTCGGACGCTACTCCATCAATCCCGCGGAGGCCTTCGGCGCTGTGGGCAGCTATCTGGGCAAGCTCCTGAACGCCACCGGTGAAAAGCCCACTGCCATGGAAAACGTGGTGTTCGTCCTGCGAATCCCCCGGATCCTCGGTGCCATCGTCATTGGCGCGGCACTGAGTCTGTCCGGCGCGGTATATCAGAGTGTCTTTAAGAACCCCCTGGTTTCTCCGGACATTCTGGGTGTGTCCTCCGGCGCCAGCGTAGGTGCCGCCACAGCGATCCTTCTGGGCGGCAGCCTGCTCTCCATGCAGATCCTGGCCTTTGTGGTGGGTCTGGCGGCAGTGTTGCTGTCCACGGCCATCCCGAAGCTTCTGAAGAACAATTCCAATCTGATGCTGGTGCTTTCCGGCACCATCGTCGGCGGCTTTATGTGCTCTGTTCTGGGCGTTCTGAAATTCATCGCCGAGGAGGATACGGAGCTGTCCTCCATCATCTACTGGCAGATGGGCAGCGTTCAGTCTGTGAAGATGGATACCCTGCTGTATGTGGCCCCCATTTTCCTGGCAGGCGCTGTAATTCTGATTCTGCTCAGCTGGCAGCTGAACATTCTTTCCTTCGGCGAGAATGAGGCCAAGACCCTGGGCGTGAATCTGAAGATGCTCCGGGGCATCACCATTGTCATTTCCAGTATGCTGACCGCTTCCGCCGTCAGCATCAGCGGCACCATCGGCTGGATCGGTCTGATCATTCCCCATCTGGGACGGCTGACCGTAGGTTCTGACAACACCAAGATGATTCCCTGTGCCATGCTGATGGGCGGTCTGTTCCTGCTGGTCATGGATACCATCGCCCGGACCGTCACCTCTTTGGAGGTTCCCCTGTCCATTCTCACGGGCCTCATCGGCGCGCCCATCTACGCCTGGCTTCTGTGGAAGCAGAAAGCGAGGGTGATGTAACATGGTTCAGCTGACCGGACACAATCTCCACTATTCCTACACCCCGGACCGGATGATCCTGAAGGACATTTCCTTCCGCTTCAAAAGCGGAGAGATCGTATCCATCCTGGGCCCCAACGGCGCAGGCAAAACCACATTTCTGAATTGTCTTGCCAATCTGGTTCCCCTTGACAAAGGCGAGATTTTCATAGATGATAAGAACATCAAAAAGATTCCGCCCCGGGAAGTGGCAAAGGTCATCGGCTATGTGCCTCAGATCATTGTACCCAGCTTTGATTTTTCGGTGCTGGAATACGTGGTCACCGGCTGCGCGCCCCACATGGGCACCCTGTCCCGGCCCAAGCAGGAGCATTATGACATTGCCATGGACGCGATCAAGCGGATGGGCATTGAGAAGCTGACCAACCGCTCCTACAGCCAGATCTCCGGCGGCGAGCGGCAGCAGGTTTCCATTGCCCGGGCCCTGGCCCAGCGGCCTTCCTTCATTCTGATGGATGAGCCCACAGCCCATCTGGACTACGGCAACCAGATCAAGGTGCTGAAAACGGTTCGCAGTCTGAAGGAAGAGGGATACGGCGTGATTCTCACCACCCACAATCCCGACCATGCTCTGCTTTTGCAGGATCAGGTTGCGATTCTGGACCGCAGCGGCGTGCTGTCCACGGGCTTAAGCACCGATGTGCTGAATGAGCGGGATCTGACCGAGCTGTACGGCACAGAGCTGAAGCTCTTCTACGAGGAGCGTCTGAACCGGGATGTCTGTGCCGCGCCGCAGTTTACGATCTAGGAGGAACCAAAATGGAATTCTATCAGCATGTCATCAAAGCAATGCAGGAAAATAAGGTCTACGCCACCGCCACCGTGGTGAACACCGAAGGCAACACCCCCCGGAAAGCCGGCGCCAAAATGCTGGTGTTCCCCGACGGCCCTGCTTATGGCAGTGTGGGCGGCGGTATTGTGGAGAAGCAGGCCGTTGCCGATTGTCTGGAGGCCATGAAAACCGGAACGCCGATGCTGAAAACCTACTCCGCCATTTCCCAGGAAACAGCGGACAAGGGCATGGTCTGCGGAAACAACATGACCATTTTCATTGAGCCCGGCAAGGCCCTGCCCCATCTTTACCTGTGCGGCTGCGGTCATGTGGCTCAGGCGGTTCTGCCTCTGGCCAAGCGGATGGGCTATTATGTGGTCGCCATCGACGCCCGGGATGTTTCGGGCTACGAGGACGCGCTGAAGCCTGCGGATGAACTGCACATTCTGGAGCGGTTCGAGGACATCGGGGAACTGGACTTTGTTCCCGGTTCTGCCTTCATTGCCTGCTCCTTCTCTCACAAGACCGACGGAGACATACTGAATGTGATTCTCAGCAAGGAGCCTTCCTATGTGGGTATGCTGGGCGGAAAGCCAAAGATCCGGGCACTGTTTTCCAGACTGAAGGAAAACGGCTACTCCGAGGAGGTACTGAAGCAGGTCCATGCACCCATCGGTCTGGACATCGGCGGAGAAACCCCCGAGGAGATCGCGGTGTCCATCATGGCGGAGATTCTGGCATCCAGAAATGGCGGCTCCTGCCGCCCCATGAGAGACATTCTCCGGGATTCCGTATTCCCCCTTTGATCCCCTGCCCAATCCAATTTTAACAAAAGTTCCGAAATCGTTATGGTTTCGGAACTTTTTTCTTTCGTGTTTTGTGGGAAGGCTCTCCCCGGTTGCTTTTCCCTGGCCCATGTCCTATAATGAGGATAATCCCCCGATTCACCACACAAAGGAGAGGTCACAATGAAACGATCCGAAATCAACAGGGCGCTGAAGGAGCTGGAGGCAATGTGCCGGGAGCATCACTGCTATCTGCCCCCCTTCTGCCATTTCACGCCGGAGCAGTGGCAGGAAATCGGCCATGAGTACGACGAAGTCCGGGACTGTATGCTGGGCTGGGATATTACAGACTACGGTCTGGGTAATTTCGACAGGATTGGCTTTTCTCTGATCACCATCCGCAACGGAAACCGGGCGATGGCGGAGCAATATCCCAAGGCTTACGCGGAAAAGCTGCTGTATCTGAAGGAGGGCCAGTACGCCCCGAATCATTTCCACTGGTTCAAGACCGAGGACATCATTAACCGGGGCGGCGGCAATGTGCTGATCCGGGTATACAACAGCCTCCCCAATGAGGAGATCGACTATGCTTCCGACGTTACCGTCCACACCGACGGCCGCACCTACACCGTCCCTGCCGGAAGCACCATCCGTCTGACGCCCGGCGAGAGTATCCATATCCAGCAGCTTATGTACCATGATTTCTCTGTGGAGGAGGGCACCGGCCCTGTTCTGCTGGGTGAGGTGAGCCAGTGCAACGATGACAACACCGACAACCGGTTCAACCCTCCTGTCGGCCGGTTCCCCACCATTGAGGAGGACGAAGCCCCCTACCGCCTGCTGTGCAACGAATATCCGGCAGCAAAGTAACGGAGGGTGACAGCCATGACACAGGAAGCATATTTGCAGGAGATTGAACGGGTGATCTCTGACGGGCCATACAAGGCCAGCTGGGCCTCTCTCACTGGTCACAGGACGCCGGAGTGGTATACTAGGGGCAAGCTGGGAATTTTTATCCATTGGGGTATTTACGCAGTTCCGGCCTTAGGAAATGAATGGTACGCGAGAAATATGTACAATCCCCAGCGCAGAGAATATCAGTATCATCTGGAACACTTCGGCGACCCCAAAACCTTCGGCTACAAGGACTTCATTCCCCGGTTCAAGGGCGAGCGGTTCGATGCCCGGGAATGGGTGAAGCTGTTTTCCTCCGCCGGCGCCCGGTTCATCCTGCCGGTTGCGGAGCATCACGACGGCTTTGCCATGTATGACACCGCCTTTAACCGGTGGAATTCCCTGAAGCTGGGCCCCGAACGGGATGTGATGGGAGAGCTGAAGCAGGCGGCAGAGGATGCAGGGCTGAAATTCTGCGCCTCCAGCCACCGGGCGGAGCATTATTTCTTTATGAATATGGGACGCGCCATTGACAGCGATGTCAATGACCCGGCCTACGCCGATCTCTACGGCCCGGCGGTATATCTGCCGGAATTCACCCCCGACCATCTGGAGCAAACCACGGAGAATCCCTCCAATCCCGGCCCTACAGAAGAATGGCTCACGGACTGGATGGTGCGAACCTGCGAATTCATCGACCGGTATCAGCCGAAGGTGCTGTATTTCGACTGGTGGATCAAGAACTATGCCTTCAAACCCTATCTGAAAAAGATTGCCGCCTATTACTACAACCGGGCCATCCAGTGGGGCGAGGAAGTGACCATAAACTACAAATGGGATGCTTTTCCCCCGGGTGTGGCCACCTTTGATGTGGAGCGCGGCGCGCTGACCGGGATTTCTCCGGTTCCCTGGCAGACCTGTACCGCCATCGGCAAAAACTCCTGGGGCTATACCCGGGAGAATCGGTTCAAATCCTCCCGGCAGATCATCTGCGATCTCATCGACATCGTCAGCAAGAATGGTATTCTGCTTTTGAATGTGGGCCCCAGGGCCGACGGTACGATTACAGCAGAGGAATCAACGGTTCTGCTGGAGCTTGGAGCCTGGCTGAGCCGCTGCGGCGAGGGCATTTACGATACCGTCCCCTGGAAAACCTTTGGCGAGGGCAGTGTGAATGCCGAAGAGGGCTTCTTCATGGACAGCGAAGAAAAGGGCTACACCCCTGAGGATTTCCGGTTCACCTACAAAAACGGCAGTGTTTATGCCTTCCAGCTCTGCCCGGATGGCAGGGACATCACCCTCCGGAGCCTGCCCGGGCATCCCTTCGCGGATCCGGGAATTGAAGCCGTCAGACTGCTGGGCAGTGATGACGATATTTCCTGGACGCGAGATAAAGAGGGTCTGCATTTGCAGGTTCCCTCGGGGACAGAAACGGATTTCCCCCTTTGCTTCCGGATTGATCTGATGTAATACGAACCCCGGATTCCAACACGGAATCCGGGGTTTCGATTTACAGGAGTCCCTGTTCCGCCAGCCAGCGCAGGGAGGATTCTGCCTCCGTCAGCTCCAGGGTATAGGTTGCGTCAGGGCAGAGCCGGGCGGCTTTTTCCAGGAACGCAGTCATGGGGATGGTGCCCTGGTCCAGGGGGTTGTGGAGATCCCAGGTGGTGTCATTGTTGTGAATGTGGAAATGACTGATCCAGGGGGCGCAGACCTCCAGCCAGTCCATCACCGGGGCCTTGGAGTAAGCGTGGGCATGGCCCACGTCCAGACAGAGCCGGAGCCGTTCATCGTCCACAGCCTGCACAATGCCAGCAAGCCACGCAGGGTCCGTTTCAAACACGTTTTCCAGCACCAGCTCCACGCCCGGGTCTTCCTTCAGAAATTCCTTCCAGAACACCACAGACTGCTCTGTATACCACTGCGGATAATAGATCCAGGGGTGGTAGCCGCCATGGATGATAACCTTGGATGCACCGTAGTGCCGTGCAAGGCGAATGGCCTGGCGATAGCGCTTTGCCGCCAGGGCCCGGGCCTGAGGGTCGATGGCGCAGGGAAACAGCTCGTTGAAGGGTCCATGGAGCAGTCGGCGCTCCACGCCCTCCAGCTTTTTCCGGAGGGCAGCATCGGTGGCTGCGTATTCGTCATCCATATTCCAGGCTGTGCAGAACTCGGCGATCTCAATGCCCACACCATAGGCTCCGGCGCAGGCCTCCGCGTCACCGGCGGTGGTGGAAAGGTAAAGCTGTGTCTTTTTCATGGTCTGCTCCTCTTTGTTTTTCTTTCTATTCACTATACGCCCTCCGGGGGATTTTCGCAAGAGCCAGTTTTGGGGATTACCCCCCCGGCGCATTGACATTTGTTTCCAGACCATGTATAATCGAATCAGACAAATCTTTTTGCGTCATCTGCAACAGGAGGGATTTCATGTCAGCCGCCCTGCTGGTGGTCAGCTTCGGCACCACCCATCCGGAGGCCATCGAAAAGGCCATCGTACCAACGGAAAATGCCATCCGGGCGGTCTTTTCCCGGGTTCCCTTCTATCGTGCCTTCACCAGTTCCGTGGTTCGTTCCCGGCTGGAGCAGGCCCAGGGCATTCGGGTGGAGGACGTAGCCCAGGCCCTCGACAGAATCCGGAGGGATGGCCACAGCCATGTGCTGGTCCAGCCCACAATGATCTTTCCGGGAACGGAATACGACAAGCTCCGAACCGCCGTAAGCAATTGCGGCCAGGGACTATGCTGCACGCTGGGCAGTCCCCTGCTGTCCTGCGAAGAGGATCTTGACCGGCTTGTCAGCCTGCTGCGGCAGATCTACCCGGTGGAAGCTGACACCGGCCTTCTGCTGATGGGCCATGGTACGGACAACGGCGCCAACGGGCTGTATGAAGGGCTTTCCAGGCGTATGGAGTCCCTTCCCATGGGACTCTGCACCGCCGGGGGTTCTCCCACCTTTGCGGAGGGAGCGGCCCGGATGAAGGCCCTGGGGGTCCAGCAGGTAAGGCTTGCGCCCCTGCTTCTGGTTGCCGGTGCCCATGCCGCAAAGGATATGGCTGGCACGAGTCCGGGAAGCCTGCGCTGTCTGTTGGAGGAGCAGGGCTTCTCCGTCACGCCCATGCTCCAAGGTCTGGGAGAGCTGGACGCTGTTCGGCAGATGTACGCGGACAATGCCCGGAGGGCCTTCTCCCATCTGATTTCTACAATTTGCTAAGGAACCTCTGAATAAACCGCCTTCGGGTGGATGGCGGATCTTTTGCTCCGCTGGTGCAGTTTGAAAAACGGGAAATACATACAGTATTCCTCCGCTTTTCAAACTTTCCGTCGAAGCAAAATCTCTCGCCACCACCTCTTGCCGATTTCATCAGAGCTTCCCTAATAGATCCGAGGTGTTCCACATGGAAAACTCCCATCGTTTTTTTCAGAACCGGGACTGCCAGTATTTTCCCTGTCACCCGGTATCGGATGACACAGAATTCAACTGCCTGTTCTGCTACTGCCCCCTGTATGCCCTGGGGGACCGCTGCGGCGGCAACTGTGTCTACACAGAGGAGGGCATCAAGGACTGCTCCCGGTGCCTGATTCCCCACCGGCCCAAGGGCTATGATTACATCAACGAGAAATTCCGCCTGCTGGCAGAGCTTGCCAGCCAGAATCGAAGCAAATGAGGTATCCGCCATGAATCTGGAACAACTGATTGCGTCCATTTCCCCTCTGGATGAGGGTGCTATGACACAGGCCCGGCATCGTCAGGCCCAGCTTGCCAAGCCTCCCGGCAGTCTTGGGCGGCTGGAGGAGCTGTCCATCCAGCTTGCCGGAATCACCGGTGCAGTTCACAACCGAATGGAGAAAAAGCACCTTCTGGTGTTCGCCGCCGACAACGGAGTGGTGGCTGAGGGCGTATCCAGCGCCCCCCAGAGCGTCACCCTCATGCAGACCATCAATCTGACCCGGCACAAAACCGGAGCCTCCACCCTGTGCAAGCATTTTGGCTGTGAAATCACCGTCTGCGATGTGGGCGTGAACGCGGACATTCGGGAGCCTAAGGTGCTGAACCGGAAGATCGCCTACGGCACCGGAAACATTGTCCATGGCCCGGCCATGACCCGGATGCATGCCCTGGAAGCCATCCAGATCGGCGCTTCCCTGGCATTGGACACGGATGCCGATGTCATTGGCATCGGCGAAATGGGCATTGGCAATACCACCACATCCTCGGCGGTGCTGGCGGTTCTGCTGGATGCGGATATTGAAGCAGTCACCGGACGGGGCGGCGGCATCACGGACGCAAGCTTTCTGAAAAAGAAGCAGGTCATCCGGGATGCCATTGCGGTCAATCAACCGGACAAAACCGATGTGGTGGATGTGCTGGCAAAGGTAGGCGGCTTTGACATTGCCGCCATGTGCGGCGCGTTCCTGGGCTGTGCGGCGAAGCGGCGCCCGGTGGTCATTGACGGCTTCATTTCCGCCGTCGCCGCACTGTGCGCTTACAAGCTTTGTCCTCAGGCGGTGCGCTATTTCATCCCCAGCCATGCTTCCTATGAGATCGGCTACAAGCTGGCCATGGACGCCATGGGCCTTCAGCCCCTGTTCCTGCTGGGAATGCGGCTGGGCGAAGGCAGCGGCTGTCCCCTGGCCTTTGAAATTCTGGACGCGGCCTGTGCTGTCATCAACGACATGGCCACCTTTGACCAGGCCGGCATCGATGACGGCTATCTGGACGAAATCCGGGAGGGCGACAAATTCTCCGTGGAGGGCGCGAAATGACCTTTTTTCTGTCCGGCGGCGCAAAATGTGGCAAATCGGGTCTGGCTCAGCGCATTGCACTGTCCCTGGCTGGTGACGGGCCCCGTTACTACGTTGCCACACTGATTCCCACCGGAGCCGAGGATCAGGAGCGAATCCGGCTCCATCTGGAGGACCGGGCCGGTATGGGCTTTCAGACGGTGGAATGCTTTACGGATGTGATGGACTGCCTCCGGTATGCGGACCCCAGGGGAACCTTCCTGGTAGACAGCGTCACTTCTCTGATCCAGAACGCCCTGTTCCCGGCGGAGCGGAACTATGAGATGGACCCGGAGGGAGCCATGCGCTGCGCAGACAGCCTGGTTCAGTTCGCCCGGACGGTAGACAATGCGGTGTTCGTCAGCGACTACATCTATGCGGAACCTGTCCAGTATTCTGCGTCTACGGAAGAATACCGAAAAATCCTGGCCGCGGTTGACCGACGGCTGGCCGGGCTGTGTGATACCGTCATCGAGATGACCGCCGGACAGCCCACCATTCACAAGGGGGAGCTGAAGCTATGAAAACCTATCTTCACGCCTTTGCCATGTGTCAGAGCATGTTCTGCGCCATTCCTGCCCCTCAGATCTGGGATGAAAAAGCCAAGGACAAAATGCTGCTGTTTCTGCCCCTGGTGGGACTGGAAATCGGCGCGATCTGGGCCGGCCTTGCCTGGCTGTGCCGTTTTCTGGAGCTGCCCGGGCTGATCACCGGACTGATCCTGTGCGCCTGGCCCTATCTTGGCACCGGCTTTCTCCATCTGGATGGCTTCATGGATGTGACCGACGCGGTGAAATCCTGGCGGGATCTGGAGCGCAGACGGGCCATTCTGAAGGATTCCCATGTGGGCAGCTTTGCTGTCATCGGAATTGTACTGCTGATCCTGGCTCAGTTTGCCTGCTTCGCTTCCGTTCCTGCTCATGGAGATTTCCGGATTCTGCTGTTCGTTCCGGCAGTGAGCCGGTGCTGCTCTTCTCTGGCGGTTACCGGACTGAAGCCCATGTCCACCAGCCAGTACGCAGACCGGAATCTGCCCAGATCCCATCTGGCCGTGCTGGGTCTGATGCTGTGTGGGCTTCTGGCTGGAGGGTTTCTGCTCTGCGGAAACTACGGCTTCGTCTGTGTGGGCTGTGTTGTGGGCTACGGATTTGCCCTTCGCCGGGGGTATTGCTCTCTGGAGGGCATGAACGGAGATATATCCGGCTATGCCCTGACCATTGGAGAGCTCTGCGCCGGAGCTGTTTACGCACTGTTATAGGAGGTTGCAATGATTCTGATCATCGGTGGAGCCTACCAGGGCAAGCTGGATTTTGCAAAAGAGCAGTTCGGCATCACAGAAGCAGACATCCACACCTGTGCCGACGGACAGATTGACTTTTCCCGAAGGTGCATTGATAAGGTGGAGGCCTTTGCCGCCTGTCATCCCGATCCCATTGGCTATTTTGAGGAAAACCGGGCGGCCTGGCAGGACAGTATTCTGATTTTGCAGGATATTTTCTGCGGTGTTGTACCCATGGGGGCGGAAAACCGGGTCTGGCGGCAGAAAACCGGACGGCTCGCCCAGTACCTGACCCGGGAGGCAGCCCAGGTCAGCCGGATCTTCTGCGGACTGGAGCAGCGACTGAAATGACCATTTATCTGATCCGGCACGGCAAAACCGAGGCCAATGAACGCCGTCTGTACTGCGGCAGCACAGACCTGCCCCTGTCCCCTGCCGGACGGGAGGAGCTTGCGGCGCTAGCATACGAACCCGGAAACGTCCGGTTTGTCACCAGCGGCATGAAACGGGCTAACGAAACCCTGGAGCTGCTCTTTGGGGATGTGCCTTATGTAGTAGAACCCCGGTTCCGGGAGGTTGACTTCGGCCTGTTCGAAATGCACTCTTATGATGAGCTGAAGGATTCCCCGAACTACCAGGCCTGGCTCACCGGGGACAATGAATCCAACCTTCCGCCCCAGGGGGAAAGCGGCAATCAAATGAAAGCCCGGGTACTGGAAGCCTTTTCAGAGATCCGGGAGGACACCTGCATCGTCACCCACGGCGGCGTAATCGCCGCGATTATGGCCCATCTGTTTCCGGAAGATGGAAAGCACCGATATCAGTGGCAGCCAAAAAACGGAGGGGGCTATGTGCTGGAACAGGACAATTCTGGGGAAAGATCCATGTGGAAGTGGACATCGATTGTCAGTCTGTAACCTCCTTAGGATCCCTTTTCTTATATAATCAGTAAAACCGCTGCCAAAACGGCAGCGGTTTTCCATATGATCCTTTACGCGCAGATCCGGTCCAGAATGGGAACCAGATATTTCCGGGCGATACCCACAATTTTTCCGGTGACAATGGCAGTGATAACCGTACCCTCCCGGATGCCCTCCACGGAACCAAGAAACACCAGAGAAAGCACAATACCGGTCAGAACCACAATGCAGTCAATCACCGTCTTTACTGTCGAAAAGGCCTTTCCGGTTTTATCCGAAATGCAGCCCACCAGGCCCTCCATGGGCATGGGTACCAGATGAGCGCCCACATAAATGGTCAGACCCACAGCAATCAGCACAATGCTGACAGTCAGCATTCCCAGTCTGCCTGCATAGGATTCAAACGTAAAGCCATTGAGAATCAGCTCAGCAAAATCCACGAAATATCCAAAAATCGTAGAAAAGAGAATTTCCAGCAGGTTCACCGCCTTGAAATCCCGGCGCTGAATCAGCACCTGTAGCAGAATAAAACCGCAATATGTAAGCGTAACACAAATGCCCAGAGGCGCGCGAGCAATGACGCTGATCACGTAAGGAAGAGAGCTGACCGGCGATACACCCAAATTGCTGTTCACCGATAACACAACGCCAAAGGCCAGAATCAGAAGTCCCACACAGTAGACCGCCATTCGGGTCAGAAATTTTAAGATTGTATGTTTATTCATGAAAACACCGCCTTCAAAAAAGGAATGGGAATATTATACGTCAGAATTCCAGAAAATGCAAGCAATTTGTATAAAAAGAACCATCCTGACCAGGATGGTTCTTACGGAATTATGGTGGAGATACCTATTTTTTCGCCATAATGAACAACCGTTTCAATGCCCTGCCGGGAATTGTCCAGGATGTCCGGATCAATAACCGCAGCTCCCTGGGGAAGGATCAAAACCACCGTGGAGCCTCCATACTGAAAATACCCCTTTTCCTGGCCTCTTGTCACCTGCTCTGCGCAGGAATGATTCACGATTTTGCCCACCAGAAGGGCGCCCACTTCCATCATAATAACGGAGCCAAAGGCCTCTGTGTGGATAACGGTATACTCCCGGGCATTCTCCTGGTAGATGGGAAAGACATCATTGGCAATGGGATTCACCGTGTGAAGTACGCCGGGAATCTTCCGGAACGGTTCCCGTCTGCCGGAAGCGAAATAGCAATACCGATGATAATCCTCAACCGTCAGCCGAAAAACCAGAATTTGTCCGCCGGAATAGCACTCCGAAAGCTCCCGATCCCGGAGCAGAGATTCTATGGAATAAGTGGTATTTTTCAAAAGAAAACGGCTTCTTTCCTCAATGGGAAACACCGACAGTTTACTGTCACAGGGACTGATCAGATGGGATTCCGCATCATCCAAAGGCCTGGCCTCCGGGCGAATGACTCTTGTAAAGAAACCGTTAAAACCTGGGGTACTTGGGGGAAGAAAGAGGGTTCGGTCAATGCTGTACTTTCGGGCAAAGGGTGCAATCAGAACACCGGATGCCTTTGAGGACAGAAATGCACCAGCAATCCGGGAAACCCATGGAGCAACCAAGACCTTCAGCAAGCATCTCCCGGGAATGGTTCCATAGAGCAGCTTCAAAACGTGCTCCTGGCCATCCTGCTCCTCAATCAACAGTCCGTCACGGGTTATTTGTTTCATTGTCGCCACCAAAGATTTCTTCAATAATGTGGTTGGACTTATCCTGAGAATCCGGAATCCGGAATCTGGTAAAGGCGAGAATAATGCCAACCGTGCAGGCAAGAGCAGCAATCATCAACAGAATCTGCTTCAAACCAGGCTTGCGAAGAGGAAAATCCAGAATAAACAGGAAAGCTACCACAAACAGAAGCACATGAAGGACGATCAGAAACACCAGCTCCGGCAGCAGAAACTGAAACAGGAAGGTCATTGGCAGAATGAATGCAATGGAAGTCACCGGAAGTCCACGATAGGTCTTGTTGCAGCCCCCTTCTTCCTTCTGTCGCTTCCCTTCCAGGACATTAAAAAAAGCAAGACGAATCACCGCGCAGATGCAGTAAAAGAATACAAGACAAAGACCAAGAATTCCACGGACACCCAGCAAATAACAAATCATGGCAGGAAATACGCCAAAACAAATCACATCGCAAAGGGAATCCAACTGAATTCCGAAATTTTTTTCATCTTCTGTACGATTCTTTTTACTTCTGGCAACACGGCCATCAAAGGCATCGCAGGCACCAGAAAAAGCCAGGCAAAATATCGCGGTTCGATAGTCACCATGAATGGCCTGCGTCATACCAAAAATTGAGGAAATCAAACCCAGATAGGTCAGTATCACCGTATAATCATATACACCGATAAATTTTATCATGTAAAATCAGCCTTTCTATTTGATCGGATCATAACTGGTCCAAATCCCTGGAAGCCATATCTACACCTACATTCTATCATGGGTTCCTGATTATGTAAAGTTAATTGTGAATAATGTCGAAAATGGACCCAAACAGCCCAGATCCCCAGCCCGGCAAAAAAAGAACCGCACACTTTCGTGTGCGGCTGTTTGTGTTGGCATTACCTATTTTCACGGCCCGTCACCAGGCAACTATCGTCGGCGTATGTGAGCTTAACTTCTGTGTTCGGGATGGGAACAGGTGGACCCTCACAACAATCAATACCAACTCTCACCGGAAT
>JAFVWL010000103.1 GCA_017501695.1 Oscillospiraceae bacterium | reverse complement strand
GTATATTTCCGGATCTGCCACAAGCCAGGCGTCAGGATCGGCACCGGTGTCATGATGGATGTTGATTATGCAGTACATTCCGGCGTTGAGAACATAGTCCACAATCTCGTTCACGCGGTTCATCCACTCGGCAAAGACCACCCCGTCGGCATCCATATGCACGCCCCAGGTCACAGGGACGCGGATGGCTCCGAAACCGGCGTTCTTCATCATGGTCATGAGTTCGGGACTGGTCACAGGCTGTCCCCATCCGGTCTCCCATGCTCTCCAGTCACGGCCGTCAGTGCCGCCGGTCCACCAGACTGCGTCAAGGGTGTTTCCCAGATTCCAGCCCACTCCCATGCTGCGGATAGCCTCGTAGGAGGACTCGAAAGCGGGAAGGTCAGGGGTCGGCTCGGGATCTGAATCCTGGTCTGACTCCTGATCTGGCTCCTGCTCGGTGCCGGGCTGTTCCGGTTCCGCCGGGGTCTGGGACACCTGTCCGTCATTCTCGGAAGGCGCCTCCACCGGAGCACACGACAACATCATGCCGGCCATGCACACCAGCAGAAACTTATATATCAGTCCGGACCTTTTCATAATTTTCTATTATCCCAAAGTAACCACCACCTTGTGCTCGCCTGAAGTGTGAGGGATCATGTTGCCTTCGAAGGCCACTCCGTCAACCACCAGGGATTTCACTCCGCTGCAGACGCCGGAAGGATTCCGGACGGTGATCTCGTAGAGGGAGCCGCGGAAGCGGCGGCGGACCGTATATTCCTTCCAGTCAGGACATATGCACGGATCAATGCAGAGGCCGTCGTATTCCGGTTTCACTCCGAGGATATACTGTGTGACGGCATACCAGTTCCATGCGGCGGTTCCCGTGAGCCAGCTGTTCTTCGCCTCACCTGGTCTTGCCGCATCCTTGCCCGCTATCATCTGGGAATACACATACGGCTCCACCTTATGCAGGGCGCAATCTTCTATATATGAAGGACATATCTTCCTGTAATATTCCCATGCGCGGTCGCCGCGACCGATGACGGTCTCACCTATAATCACCCAAGGATTGTTGTGGCAGAATATGCCGGCGTTCTCCTTGTAACCTGCCGGATATGAGGATATTTCGCCATATTCCACGAAATATCTCGTGAAGGCCGGGTTGTTCAGCACTATTCCATGTTCGCAGTCCAGACGTTCCTTCACCGAATCGAGCGCCCTGGTCACCATTCCCTCTTCCAGACCGATTCCGGCCATAGAGCACCAGCCCTGTGACTCGATGAATATCTGACCCTCCTCGTTCTCGTGCGAGCCGACCTTGCGGCCGAAATAGTCATATGCACGAAGGTACCAATCACCGTCCCAGCCGTGCTTCTTGACTGCCTCGACCATATCGTCCACGAGACCTTCTGCACGGGCTGCCTCATCGGAGAGTCCCAGATGACGGCAGAGTTCCACATAGTCACGACCGCAGATAACGAAAAGGCCAGCAATCATAAGTGATTCAGCCTTAGAGCCTTCCGTCTTGTTCTCCGTAGTCTGGAATGATTCGTTCGGATCCCATGAGAAGCAGTTCAGGTTCAGACAGTCATTCCAGTCGGCGCGGCCGATGAGAGGCAGCATATGCGGACCGAGATTGTTGACCACATGATCGAAGGATATACGCAGGTGTTCCATCAGAGACACCTCTGAGCCCGGCTGGTTGTCGAAAGGCACCGGCTCGTCCAATATTCCGAAATCTCCTGTTTCCTTTATATATGCCACAGTTCCGAAGATGAGCCACATAGGATCGTCGTTGAAGCCGCCGCCGATGTCGTTGTTGCCGCGCTTGGTCAGAGGCTGGTACTGGTGGTAGCAGCCGCCGTCCGGGAACTGGG
>JAFVWL010000102.1 GCA_017501695.1 Oscillospiraceae bacterium | reverse complement strand
CACCTCTAAAAACTCCCCTTTTGGGCTTTGGGCGAATCTTTCGCCCCATAAATGCGTTTTGAAAACGCCACAATACACAAAGTATTCTGCCGTTTTCAAAACTTTTTCTGAGCCGAAATCTTCTGCCCAAATCACCAAAATATAGTTTTTAGAGGTTGCCTATTGGAAGAGTATTCGTTACAGCTCCCGGAGGGCGTCCACCAGGGCAGTCTTGCCCGCGGTCTTCTCGTCCTTCATCTTGATGATGCGGGCGGGACATCCGGCTACCACAGCGTTGGCGGGCACATCCTCCACAACAATGGCGCCGGCTGCCACCACAGCATCATGGCCGATGCGGCAGCCCTCGATGACCACGGCGTTGGCACCGATGAGCACATTGTCCTCCACGATGACGGGGGTAGCGGAGGCGGGCTCAATGACACCGGCCAGCACCGCGCCGGCGCCCACATGGCAGTTCTTGCCCACGGTGGCCCGGCCGCCCAGAATGGCACCCATATCGATCATGGTGCCTTCGCCCACCACGGCGCCAATGTTCAGAATGGCACCCATCATAATGACGGCGTTCTTACCGATTTCCACCTGTTCCCGGATGATGGCACCGGGCTCAATGCGGGCGGGCACATCCTTCATGTCCAGCATGGGAATGGCGGAGTTGCGGCAGTTGTTCTCGATCTCCAGGTGGGCGAATTCATTGGACTCCAGCACGGGCTGAATGTGCTTCCAGTCACCGAAGACGATCTTGCAGCCCGCCCCGGCGGGGAAGACCTGGCAGTTCGGGAAGTCCACCGGGGTCTTTTCCCAGACGTAGACCTTCACGGGGGTCTTTTTCTCAGAGGTGCGGATATATTCAATGATCTCGTAAGCGTTCATAGGGGTACTCCTTTTCTTTCCGGATGGGTCCATGTTACCATCGATTGGCCCAAAACGCAACAAGAAATTGACACACCTGGGGAAATAGCGTATAATATTCTATTATACGCAGATTCCCTCCTGTAGGGCAAGCCGCCCTACCGCAGATGCTCAAAAAGAGGTGACATCCATGCAGATCATCAAGGACCGGCGGGCCCTGCACCGGATCCCGGAGCTGGAGCTTTGCCTGCCCAAAACCGTGGAGTATTTGAAAAATGCCCTGTCCGGCTTGAAATGCCGGCTGTACTATCCCATGGACAGCGCCGTTTGCGCCTGGTTTAATTTCGGCAGGGACCGTACCGTGGCCTTCCGGGCGGACTGCGATGCCCTGCCTATCATGGAAAAATCCGGGGCTGCCTACGCTTCTGTCCATGACGGAGCCATGCATGCCTGCGGCCATGACGGCCACATGGCGATCCTGCTGGAGCTGGCCCGGCGGCTGGACCGCAAGAAAAGCCTGCCCCACAATGTGCTGCTGATTTTCCAGCCCGGTGAGGAAAGCCCCGGCGGGGCCAAGTACCTGGGTGACGGGGAGCTGTTCGCGGCCTTCCGGGTGGAGGCCATCTTTGGCCTGCACCTGTGGCCCGGACTGGAAAAGGGACAGGTCTTCAGCCGGGAAAATGAGCTTATGAGCCGGTCCTGCGAGGTCAATGTGGACATCTACGGCAGGTCCGCCCATATCGCCAAGGCCGCCCAGGGCCGGGATGCCCTGGCTGCCTGTACGGAATTCTACCGCCGGGCCACCGCTATGGAGCAGGCCCTGCCCCCGGAAATTTTCCGGCTGCTGAAATTCGGCCGTATGGAGGCCGGCACTGTCCGCAACGCCATCGCCGCCCAGGCCCATCTGGAGGGGTCCCTGCGGGCTTTCCAGGACCCGGTGTTTGAGGGTCTGCGGGAATGTCTGTACCGCATCGGGGCGGAGGTTGGCCGGGAGACCGGCTGCACCGTGGAGATCTCCATGAACGAGGGGTATCCCGCCGTTCTGAATCCTCCGGAGCTGTACCGCCGGGTCCGGGACCTGGTGCCCTTCCGGGAGGTGGCGGAGCCCAGCATGACCAGCGAGGATTTCGGCTGGTATCAGCGGACGGTCCCCGGTCTGTTTTTCTGGCTGGGTCTGGGGGATACCCCGGCCCTCCACGCGGATGATTTTGATTTTGACGACCAAATTCTGGTGAAAGGTGCCGATTTCTTTGAGAAATTGGCGGAAAACTACCAATGATCCCACTGAATTCCAAGCTTTCGACCCTGAAGCGCAGCGCCATCCGGGTGTACACCAACCTGGCCCGGACGGTGGACGACTGTGTTATGTTAACTATTGGGGAGCCGGATTTTGACACTCCCCAGCCCATCAAGGACGCCGCCGCGGCAGCTCTGGCTGCGGGGCAGACCCACTATGCCCCCAATCAGGGCACGGTGGAGCTTCGCCGGGCCATTGCCGCCTTTGAGACGAACCGGGGCTGCCTGTGCAATGAGAATCAGGTTCTGGTCACCGTGGGTGCCTGCGAGGCCCTGTATACCGCTCTCTACGGCATCCTGAACCCCGGGGAGGAGGTCATCGTCCCTACCCCCGGCTTCCTGCTTTATGATATTATCGCCACTGCCAGCGGAGCCAAAACCGTGCCCCTGGACCTGGCTGCCACGGATTTCCAGATCACCAAAGAGGCCCTGGAAGCCGTCATCACCGACAAGACCAAGGCCATCGTCCTGAACTCTCCCAACAACCCCACAGGTGTGGTGTACTCCGAAGCCTCCCTGGCGGCGGTGAAGGAAGTGGTCCGGGGCAAGCCAATTTTCATCATCTGCGACAATGTGTACCAGCAGCTTTCCGACGGTCCGGTGCCTGACCTGAGCCTGGATCCGGAATTACGGGACCAGGTGCTGCTGTGCCAGAGCTTTTCCAAGCCCTACGCCATGACCGGCTGGCGGGTGGGCTATCTTATCGGCCCGGAGGATGTGATGGAGCGGCTGCTGCTGCTCCATGCGGGCATGGTCACGGCGGTGCCCACCTTCCTGCAGACTGCCTGCGTCACTGCCCTGGAAACGGACCCCAGCCCTATGGCGAAGGTCTATGCCCAGCGGCGGGAATACGTGTGCCGCCGGCTCAGGGCCATGGGCCTGCGCTTCCCGGAGCCCCGGGGGGCCTTCTATGTGTTCCCCAGCATTGAAAAATACGGCCTGGATTCGGCCACCTTCTGCACCCGGATGATCCGGGAGGCCAAGGTCGCCGCGGTGCCCGGCTCCTGCTTCGGCGGTGAGGGCCATATCCGCATTTCCTACTGCTGCTCCCAGGAAAACCTGGAAAAGGGTCTGGACCGGCTGGAAGCCTTCCTGAAAACCCTGGAAGCGTAAAAAACCACATCCCGGATATCCGGGATGTGGAATACTGGGATAAATTTTTCGGCAGGGCGGGATAATCACCACAGCAGTGTGATGTCGTTTTCCTCGGAGATCTGCTCCATTACGCCATCCTCCAGGGTATAGGCCTCGCCGAACAGCAGTTCACCCTCGCCGTCGTTATAAATGTATGTGCCGTCCACCATGGCCAGAAAGCACCGGCCCATGCTGTCGGCATAGGTGATGTCCTCGAAGAGCCGGAGTCCGTCCAGAATGTTATCCTTTACCTGCTGGTAGTGGGGGAGGATGTTGGTGTCCGTCAGGCCCAGACCCGGGGCAAACCGCTGGAATTCCGGGTCCGACTCTCCCGGTTCCTCCGGCTGGATGTACACCTCGTCAGCACAGTTCATGGACCCGGCGCTGATGCCCAGGACCACACCCTGATAATTTTCCATCAGCTCCGCCAGGCCGATTTCCTGGAAATAGGCGTTCTGGGTGGGCACGTGGCCGCCGCAGAGGATGATCAGGTCGCTTTCCCAGATCAGCTCCTGGGCGCTGTCGTCGCTGCGGGGGTCCAGCACCGCCGTTTCCCGGAAGGGAATGTCAGCCTCAGCGAAGGCTTCCTCCATTTCCTCCGCGAACCGGTCCGTAAACGCCCAGCCCTCCGGGTCGGAGCAGACCACCAAACATTTGGGGGATTCCGGCAGCACGGCCCGCAGCCGGTCCACGAAGCCGTTGGCCGGGTTCAGAATGGCCCGGTCCGCGTTGGGCACACAGGGACTGCTGGAAAGAAACAGGATCATGGGGATCCGCCTCCTTAGAATTCAGAATACGATTATTATAGCACGGTGTCAAAAAAAGGCAATCCCCGCCTGGGGCTGACGGTGAAATCGCCGCTTGCCGGGAGAAGGGGATTATGCTATGATATAATTGTGAAATATTGGATAAAGTTCCCGGAAACGGGGACTTATTGTCAGTTTTTGGGATGTGAAAGAAAATGTCGGGAAATCAAAATAAAATTCTCACGGAGATGCAGCGGCGGAAGCTGCTGATCGCCGCCGCCGATGTACTCAGCGTCTTCGGCTCCTTCTATGCCGGCTTATGGCTGGTGGTGGACCTGCACATCAGCGCCACGCTGCCCTATGGCTGGGACCTGCTGAGGTTTTCTCTGGCCTGGTCCTTCCTGACGCTGGGGGTTTTCAGCCTGTGCAAGCTGTACCACAGCGTCTGGACCTTTGCCGGTGTGGATGAGCTGTTCCAGATCCTGGTGGCGGAGGGGATTCTGGCCGCGGTGGGCTTCTGCTATCTGCTGTTTTTTGACCAGCCTCTGCCTACCTCCGTCTATGTCATGGGCGGCGTGTTCAATTCCATCTGCACGGTATCCATCCGGTTTTCCTACCGGATGCTGCGAAGCCTGCGGAATTACCTGCGGCATTTTGACCGCCGGACCGGAGACCGGGTCATGATCATCGGTGCCGGTGAAGCGGGCCGGACTCTGCTGACGGAGTTTGAGGCCAGTGACTATATGAACAGCCGGGTGGTCTGCTTCATCGATGATAACCCTAACAAGCTGGATAAGCGCCTGGGCGGTGTGCCCATTGTGGGCGGCCGGAAGGAGATCCCCCAGGCAGTGGTCCGGCATCAGATCACCCGAATCATTTTCGCCATTCCCTCCGCCACGCCCGCGGCCCGGAAGGAGATCCTGAATATCTGCGCCGGCACGGGCTGCAAGGTCCAGGTGCTGCCGGGCATCTACCAGCTTGTCAGCGGGGAAGTCAGCGTCAGCAAGCTCCGGAAGGTGGATCCCCAGGACCTTCTGGGCCGGGATCCGGTCCGGGTGGATATGGAGGAAATTTTCCGGTCCATTTCCGGCAAGGTTGTCCTGGTCACCGGCGGCGGTGGCTCCATCGGCAGTGAGCTTTGCCGCCAGATCGCTGGGGCCGAACCCAAAAAGCTGGTAATTTTCGACATTTACGAAAACAACGCCTATGACATCCAGATGGAGCTGCGCCGGACCCATCCGAAGCTGGACCTGGTGGTGCTCATTGGCTCCGTCCGGAATGAAAACCGGGTGGAGGCGGTCCTGCGGGAATACAAGCCGGAGCTGGTGTTCCATGCCGCGGCCCATAAGCACGTGCCTTTGATGGAGGACAGCCCCAACGAGGCCATCAAGAACAATGTGTTCGGTACTTACAATATGGCCCGGGCGGCGGCGAAGCACGGCGTCCGGCGGTTCGTTCTGATCTCCACGGACAAGGCCGTGAATCCCACCAACATCATGGGCGCTTCCAAGCGGCTGTGCGAAATGGTGGTGCAGATGATGGACCGGCAGACGGATACGGAATTCGTGGCGGTCCGGTTCGGCAACGTCCTGGGCTCCAACGGCTCCGTGATCCCCCTGTTCAAAAAGCAGATCGAAGCCGGCGGTCCCGTCACCGTGACCCACCCGGACATCATTCGCTATTTTATGACCATCCCGGAGGCCGTGTCCCTGGTGCTCCAGGCGGGTTGCTATGCCCGGGGCGGCGAGATCTTTGTGCTGGATATGGGCGAGCCCGTGCGCATCGACGATATGGCCCGGAACCTGATCCGGCTCAGCGGCTACGAGCCTGATGTGGACATCCGGGTGGAGTATACGGGCCTGCGTCCTGGCGAGAAGCTCTATGAGGAGCTGCTGATGATGGAGGAGGGCCTGCGGGAGACGGCCAACCAGCGTATCCACATCGGCTGTCCCATCGAAATGGACGACGGGGAATTCCTGCGGCAGCTCCGGGAGCTGGAGGCCGCCTGTCAGAGGGAGGATCCCCATATCAAGGAGCTGGTGGCCCGGATCGTGTCCACCTACCGGATCAAAACGGCGGTGTAAGGGCTATGTACAAACGTTATTTCAAGCGGCTGCTGGACATTATCCTGTCCGGCTGCGCCATTGTGGTCCTGACCCCGGTGCTGGCGGCGCTGGTCGTGGCCATCAAGGTGGATTCCCCCGGCCCGGCTTTGTTCCGGCAGAAGCGGGTGGGCATCCACAAGACCTATTTTGATATTTTCAAATTCCGCACCATGCGGATCGACGCGCCCCGGGATGTGCCTACCCACCTGATGGAGGACCCCCGGAAATGGCTCACGGGCATCGGCGGCTTCCTGCGCCGGACCAGCCTGGATGAGCTGCCCCAGATCTTCAATATCTTCCTGGGCCAGATGTCCGTCATCGGTCCCCGGCCTGCCCTGTGGAATCAGGAAGATCTGATCGCGGAGCGGGACCGGTACGGAGCCAACGATGTGCGCCCGGGCCTTTCCGGCTGGGCCCAGATCAATGGCCGGGACGAGCTGCCCATCGATGTGAAGGCCCGGCTGGATGGGGAATATGTGCGCAAGATGAGCCTTTTGTTTGACCTGAAGTGCCTGCTGGGCACGGTCACCGCGGTGCTGACCCGCCGGGGTGTCCGGGAGGACGGCTCCGGACGGGAGGAGAAGCCATGAAGCGGGTGCTGATCACCGGTGCCGGGAGCTTCATTGGCACCTCTTTGGAAGCCTATCTGTCCCAATGGCCGGATCAGTTCCGGGTGGAGACTCTGGACATGGAGCAGCCTTCCTGGCAGGACCATGATTTTTCCGACTACGACACCGTGTTCCATGTGGCGGGAGTCGCCCACAGCGACACGGGCCGCCTGACAGCGGCGGAACGGGAACGTTACTTCCTCGTCAACCGGGACCTGGCCGTGGAGACGGCCCAAACCGCCCGGGCTGCCGGGGTGAAGCAATTCCTGTTTATGAGCACTGCCGTGGTCTATGGAGCCGGTGCCCCCGTGGGCCGGAACAGAATCATCACCAAGGACACGCCTCCGGCTCCGGTGAATCTCTACGGACAAAGCAAGCTCCAGGCGGAGCGTGGGATCCTGGCCCTGGAGGGGCCGGAGTTCCGGGTGGGCATTCTCCGTCCGCCCCTGATCTACGGCCCCGGCTGCAAGGGCAATTACCCTGTGCTGCGGAAGCTGGCGCTGGCGCTTCCGGCCTTTCCCCGGGTGCAGAACCAAAGGTCCATGCTGTATATCGGTAATTTTGTGGAATTTCTGCGGCTGGTTATCGAGCGTGAGGACCGGGGCATTTTCCACCCCCAGAACCGGGAGTATGTGAACACATCGGACCTGGCCCTGCGGATCGCTGCTGCCCATGGAAAAAAGCTTTGGCTGATTCCCGGCTGGGGCTGGGCGCTGAAGCTTTTGCGCCACCTGACGGATCTGGTGGACAAGGCCTTCGGCAGCCTGTGCTACGACCAGGCCCTGAGCCAATACCCCCGGGAATACCGGCGGTTCACACTGGAAGAATCCATCCGGGAAACGGAGGGGACCCTATGAAGCTGCTGGTGGTATCCCAGTATTTTTACCCGGAGCAATTCCGGATCAACGACCTGTGCCGGGAGCTGGTCCGCCGGGGCCATGCCGTCACGGTGCTTACCGGCTACCCCCAGTACCCCGGCGGGGTGATCTACCAGGGCTACGGCTTTGACAAGCCCTATGAAACCTCCTGGCACGGGGTCCGGATCTGCCGGGTCAGGACCCATCCCCGGGGTAAGAGCATCTTTGGTATGCTGCGCAACTGCGTCAGCTTTGTCGCTGCCGGAAATCAATGGGTCCGGAACTGCACGGAGAAATTTGACGCGGTGTATGTGTTTGAGGTGTCCCCGGTGACCGTGGGCCTGCCTGCCCTGGTTTACAGCGAAAAATTCCGGGTACCCATGTACTTTAATTTGCAGGACCTGTGGCCGGACAACGTCCATGAGGTCCTGGGCATCCGGTTCCCGCCCCTGACCTGGGCCATCAACCGGATCGTGGACCGGATCTATGCCGGAAGCCACCGGATCCTCTGCGCTTCCCGGGGCTTTGTGGAAAGCCTGACGGAACGGGGTGTGGAGCGGTCCAAGCTGGTCTATTGGCCCCAGTTCTGCCCGGAGCCGGAGCTGGAAGGGAAGGAAAAGCCGGAGGTTTACCGCCCGGATGATTTCAACATGGTCTTCGCCGGGAACCTGGGCGATGCCCAGGGCCTGGATTTGCTGGTGGATGCCGCGGAAGCCCTCCGGGGCCGGGGGGTCCGCTGGTATCTGGTGGGGGACGGACGGGCCAGAGCCCGGCTGGAAAAGCTGGTGCGCGCCCGGAATTTGCAGGAGGATGTGATCTTCCTGGGCCGGATGGACCCGGCGGAGGCGGACCGGTATGTCCGCTTCGCGGACTGCGCCTACCTGTCCTTCCAAAACAACCCTTTGTTCAATAAAACTCTGCCCGCCAAGCTCCAGACCTACCTGGCCTGCGGTACGCCCATTCTGGCGGCGGCGGGGGGAGAGAGCGCCCGGGTCATCCGGGAAGCATCCTGCGGTCTGGCAGTCAAGCCGGAGCGGGACGCCTTGGTGGCGGCGGCGCTGGAAATGGCGGCTCTGCCTCCGGAGACCCGGCGGGCTATGTCCGCCGCCGGACGGAAATACTATGAAGAACACTTTACCATGGACCGGCTGGTGGACCGGCTGGAAGCCATGCTGGCAAGACAGGAGTGAGAAACCATGTCTCTTTTTACGGGCAAGACCCTGCTGATCACCGGCGGCACCGGTTCCTTTGGCCGGGCGGTGCTGAACCGGTTCCTGAATACGGACATTGGCCAGATCCGGATCTTCTCCCGGGATGAGAAGAAGCAGGACGATCTGCGCCATGAGCTCCAGACCCGGATGCCGGAGCTGGCGGGCCGGGTGAAATTCTACCTGGGGGATGTCCGGGATCCGGCATCTCTGCGGAGCGCCATGAATGGAGTGGACTATATTTTCCACGCGGCGGCGCTGAAGCAGGTGCCCTCCTGCGAGTTCTTCCCCATGGAAGCCGTGCGGACCAATATCGTCGGTACCGACAACGTGCTCACTGCCGCCATTGAAGCGGGGGTGAAGACCGTCCTGTGCCTGTCCACGGATAAGGCCGCTTACCCCGTCAATGCCATGGGTGCCTCCAAGGCTATGATGGAAAAGGTGGTTGTGGCCAAATCCCGGACCGTGGCGCCGGAGCATACCCGGATGCTCTGCACCCGCTATGGCAACGTCCTGTGCTCCCGGGGCAGTGTGATCCCCCTGTGGATCGACCAGATCAAGGCGGGAAAGCCCATTACCGTCACCGAGCCTGCCATGACCCGGTTCATTATGAGCCTGGAAGAGGCGGTGGAGCTGGTGCTCTTTGCCTTTGAACAGGGTCGGTCCGGCGACATTCTGGTCCAGAAATCGCCCGCCTGCACCATTGAGACCCTGGCAAAGGCTGTAACCGCCATTTTTGCCCCGGACCATGAGATCCAGACCATCGGCATCCGTCATGGGGAGAAGCTCTATGAGACGCTGCTGACCAATGAGGAATGTGCCAACGCTGTGGACCTGGGGGATTTCTACCGGGTACCCGCGGATAACCGGGATATGAATTACGACAAATATTTCCATCAGGGGGATACCCACCGGGACACCCTGACGGAGTTCAATTCCAACAACACCTGCCTTCTGGATGTGGAGCAGGTGAAGCGGAAGCTTCTGGCCCAGCCATACATCCAGGCGGAGCTGGCGGCCTGGGAGGGTGCCTGAGATGGATATCCTGATCACCGGCGCTGCCGGATTCGTTGGGAAAAACCTGATTGCCGCCCTGGAAGCAATCCGGGACGGCAAGGACCGGACCCGGCCCGGGCTGAAGGTGGGCCGGATCTTCGCGATCACCCGGGCCAGCACCCCTCAGGATCTGAAAGCTGCCTGCGCCCAGGCGGATTTTGTGTTCCATCTGGCGGGAGTCAACCGGCCGGAGGACCCGGCGGAGTTTATGACCGGGAACCGGGACCTGACGGCGGCGGTGCTGGAAGCCCTGGATGAGGCCGGGAATTCCTGCCCGGTGCTGCTGACATCTTCCGTCCATGGGGCGGGGGATACCCCCTATGGGGTCAGCAAGCGGGCGGCGGAGGACCTGGTCTTTGCCCACGAGAAGAATGTACTGGTATACCGGCTGCCCCATATTTTCGGCAAGTGGTGCCGCCCCTTCTATAATTCCGCCGTGGCGACCTTCTGCCATCAGGCAGCCCATGACCTGCCTCTGACGGTAACGGACCCGGACCGGGAGCTAGAGCTGGTGTACATCGACGATCTGGTGGCGGCATTTCTGGACGCATTGGAGGGCAAGCCCTGCCGGGACGGAAAATTCTGCGCCGTGCCGGTGACCCACCGGGCTGCACTGGGACAAATCGCCGAAGCGCTGGAAGCCTTCCGGGCGAATCCCCTGGACCTGCCGGGCCTGGAGCCGGGGTCCCTGGAAGGGAAGCTGTACGCGGCGTACCTTTCCTGCCTGCCCCGGGAGAAAATCAGCCTGCCCCTGGCCCCCAGGGCGGATTTCCGGGGCAGCTTCACCGAACTGCTGCGCCCCGGCGGCGGCCAGCTCAGCGTTATCGTCACCAAGCCCGGACAGACCCGGGGCCAGCATTGGCACCACAGCAAGTGGGAGATCTTTGTGACGGTGTCCGGCACCGGCCTGATCCGCCAGCGGAAGCTGGGCATGGACCGGGTGCTGGAATTTCCGGTCCGGGGAGACCGGCCGGAGGCGGTTTGGATGCTGCCGGGGTACACCCACAGCATCACCAATCTCAGCGAAAAAGAGGACCTGGTGACCCTGATCTGGGCCAGTGAGGTCTTTGACCCCCAGCGTCCCGATACATATTACGAGGAGGTAGGCTCATGGAACTGAACGCGGATTTTCGCCATGACGGACGGCTGAAGCTGCTGATCGTCGTAGGCACCCGGCCGGAGATCATCCGGCTGTCGGCGGTCATCGAAAAATGCCGGGCCTGCTTCGACTGTGTCCTGGCCCATACGGGGCAGAATTATGACGATAACCTCAGCGGCATCTTCTTCCGGGAGCTGGAAATCGCCCCGCCGGAGGTATACCTGAACGCCGTGGGGGCGGACCTGGGGGAGACATTGGGTAATATCATCAGCGCTTCCTATAAGCTCATGAACGCCATCCGGCCCGATGCCCTGCTGATCCTGGGGGATACCAATTCCTGCCTTAGCGCCATCGCCGCCAAGCGGCTCCACATCCCCATTTTTCACATGGAGGCGGGGAACCGGTGCAAGGACGAGTGCCTGCCCGAGGAGACCAACCGGCGGATCGTGGACATCATCTCCGATGTGAACCTGGCCTATTCCGAACACGCCCGGCGGTATCTCCATGAGTGCGGCCTGCCAAGGGAACGGGTCTTCGTCACCGGATCTCCCATGGCGGAGGTCCTGAGCCGTAACCTGCCGAAAATCGACGCAAGCCGGATTCATGCCCGCCTGGGCCTGGAAAAGGGAAGGTATATCCTCCTGTCTGCCCACCGGGAGGAAAATATCGATACCGATGCCAATTTCCGGTCCCTGTTCACGGCAGTGAATGCCCTGGCGGAAAAGTATGATATGCCCATCCTCTATTCCTGTCATCCCCGGTCCCGGAAGCGGCTGGAGGAAACGGCCTTCCCTCTGGACTCCCGGGTGATCCGCCACGAGCCCCTGGGCTTCCACGATTACAACTGCCTCCAGCGCCATGCCTTCTGTGTGGTGTCGGATTCCGGCACCCTGCCGGAGGAGTCCAGCTTCTATACCTCCCTCGGTCAGCCCTTCCCGGCGGTGTCCATCCGGACCTCCACGGAGCGGCCGGAGGCCATGGACACGGGCTGCTTTGTCCTGGCGGGCATCGGGGAAAAGAGCCTGCTGCAGGCGGTGGATACGGCGGTGGCTATGCACCGGGCGGGCCTTCACGGCACCCCCGTGCCGGACTATCTTCACGAAAACGTGTCCACCCGGGTGGTGAAGATCATACAGTCTTATACCGGTGTAGTGGATAAAATGGTCTGGCGGAAACCTGAATAAACACTTCACCCCCGGTGGCTTTCGCCAACGGGGGTGTTTCTGTCAGAAATGCAAAGAAGGGAACCACACGCAGGTCGTTCCCTTCTTTTTCGGTTACAGGGGGCAGAAGTCAATCCGCTGCTTCTTTGCGGAGGGGCTGGTTGCGTATGCCGCGGCATAGCTGCCGGCGGGGGCATAGATGGTCAGGCCGGAGCATTCATGGAAAGCGTTCTTGCCGATAGAGGTCACGGAGGCGGGAATGACGATCCGCTCCAGATTGTGGCAATAGGCGAAGGCTTCGGCGCCGATGGTGGTAACCTGGTCGGGGATTTCGATGGAACGCAGGCCGGAGGAGGCGAAGGCACCCTTGCCGATGGACTGGGTGTACCGGGGCAGGGTAATGCTGTGGAAGCCGCAGCGGAAGAAAGCGTTGTTGGGAATGACGGTCACACCGTCCGGGATGGTGACGCTGCGAAGATTGAAGCAACCGGCAAAGGCATCCTTGCCGATTACGGACACGCTGGGGGGAAGTTCCACGGACTCCAGCTGGCGGCAGAAGTTGAAGGCATAGTCTCCGATGGTGGTAACGCCAATGCCTAGCTTCGCGGCCTGCAGATTCTCACAGCCAGCGAAGGCCCACTTGCGGATGGTGGCAACATGACCGGGGATGGTCACTTCGCCCAGGTCGTTGCGGTTGCGGAACGCGTCCGCGCCAATGGCCTGGACGCCGCCGGGAATGGTGACGCTGTACTGACCGTCACCGGCGGGTGCTGCGGAAAATTCCTTCAGGATGCCGCGGCTGATCAGAAAATCGTTGGTATGCATAAGGGATCCTCCATTTATAGATTTGTTGTTATAGGAACATCTGTGTGATGTCAACGCCATTCTTCATGGATAAATTGGTAAAACATTTCTTCTGTGTAGTGCTTTGTTTTTTGAAGGATCTGCACGGCCTTCTCATCGATCTCCTCTGTCCAGCCGATCAAATATGCCGTCAGAGAATCGACACAGAAAATCACCCTTGAATGCATAACGCTGAAATATCCCATTTTCGTGAGTAAAACAGAAACCTCTTTTGGATAATAGAAATCGCAGGCGCCGAACTGATGCAGCAGCTCGTGCATGAGATCCTCGGGGGCATCGTCGGAATTAACCATGGAATATTCCCCCTGGTATAGCCAGTTCGTATTGCGTGCCCAGCTGCGAAGCGGTCTGTTAAACGCGAACAGGATCGGGGCTTCATCGACCTGATGGGTTTCCTTGTATCGTTTTTGATAATTGAAAACGCTTTCCCACAAGCCGGTGTTCTGCTTCAGACTTTGGACGGACCATTCGTCTTTGTTGTCTTTGGTACAATCCATGGCAAGTGTGGCATCCAGAAACTCGCAGGAAAAACGCAGGGGCACATGCCTGACGTTTGCCTCGAGCCGAAGCTGGTACAATCCGTGATTCAGGTTATCCTTGAACCGTGCCTTGTCCGAAGCGGTCCAGCGGCTGCGGTTGTCGTCCACAAAGACTGTAACGAGACCGATATGTCCAACCAGCTTTCTGCTGCCGCCCTGATTCCGATAAGAAAGGTAAACATGATCGGCAAACAGTTTTTGAATTTCTTCGTGTCTCATAATGCTGCTCCTGTTGAAATTTTGAGATGCGGATTTCCTGCGGGGTTATCCGTAAAAGTTGAATTTATGATAACACATAACGGGGGATTGGTAAAGGGCCGATCAGGAAATTTGAAAATTTATTGTAGGGGACGGGTTTCCCGTTTCTGCTTGGCGCAAAGAAAAACAGCGCGGTAGAAATTCTACTGCGCTGTGTTCTATTTTTGCTCAAGGTAGATGAGTTGTCCACCGTCCCATTTTTTCTTGCCAAAATGCTGTGGTGCTCTATCAATGAGTGGAAGGTTTTGGGCTGGTCCTGTATAGAAGATGCTTGTTCCCAATAATGACTTTTTTAATACCAACATATTCCCGCATTTTCCTAGGTTATACAATTCATCAATCATATCTTCTTCGTCGGGATGCCAATGTATAACAGAGCCAGTGAACATAGAATTACCGACGATATCGATTGTAGTGTCACTATCGTGACAAAAAGCTTGAACATAAGCATTTTGGTACAGATGCCAAATCAAAATATCATCGTGCAATGTAGGATGTGAATGTAAATCAGGTTTGCAAATGAGCGCATCGTATAATTCTTTGGTTGTCATACAGTCACCGCTTTTTTGTTTATCATATCACACCAATTTGAAAAAGTAAATCTTGCGGTATAATCTCCTGCCTTTTACAGATACTAACAGCGTAATTTGTAAAATTTATGTTGTAGGGGACGGGTTTCCCGTCCCGTGGGCGGGGAGACCCGCCCCTACGAGAAAAGGAGAAAGCTGTATAAAAGCAACAGGTATTGTCCGCCGGGTGGATGATCTTGGAAGATCCTGCCCTCAAGGAGATTTGCCGCAATCTGAAAGCCCATGAGGGTTGTCTGTTACAGACAAGTGGGATGGTACATATTGAAAAAGGCGGATATAAATAATGACGCACGGTGGTTTGGAGGGAAAACCACCGTGCGATTTTTTAGACAGGGGAGAAACATCGGGGGCCTTATAGGATTGCCGATTTCCGCAATGCAGGAGGCGTTATGATGATGCCTTGCTTTCTATGGGGAACAGAATATCAAGACAGAAAAGACTGTCTTCAACAGACACCGTTAATATGCCTTGATATTTTTCGGCAATAAGCTGCATGCTCCGCAAGCCGTAGCCATGACCTTCTCCGGTTTTGGTTGTCTTGGGAAGCCCTTTCTCATCAAGCAGGATTGAATTGAAGCTGTTTTCTGTGTGGATGAGAAGCATATCCGCTTCCCGGCGTACACGCAGTCGGATGACCCGCTTTTCCGGATCCTCTATTTCTTCCACAGCTTCGATGGCATTGGAAAGCGCGTTTCCAAACAGAGAATAAATGTCGGTGGGTGAGAGTATTGACAGCTCACCTCCATCGACCATGGCAGAAAAGCGAATTTGCTTTTCTGCCATATCCATTGCGTTTTCTGCGATTATGAGGTCCAGTGCTTCGTTTCCGGTTCGAATGGTGTTGTGATAAATATCTATGTTCTGCTCTAATTCTGCCAGATAATCCATACTTACAGCGCCGTTGACAGACCTTAGTTTGCGGATCTGATGCTTCAGGTCGTGACACCGCATATTGATAAGCTCAATGTTACGCTTTGATAGTACATAGCTTTTGCGGTCTTGTTCCCAAAGCTGCGTAATGGCTTCCAGCTCGTTTTCCGCGATGCGTTTGCGAAGAACAGAGTAAAGCATGATGTAGACAAAAACACAATTAGCCAGCCGGTAAAGGAAGACGATTGTTTGCGCGGCCGGATCCTGATTCTGCATAAAATAGGTTACGGCGATGCTCAGCACCACATCCACAAAAAGCACACCGACAAGGCCGAAGAGCAGGAGCTTTTCAACCTTCAGTTTTTCCTGTTCCCTGATTTTGTGTTCAATAAATGCCCACACAAACCAATATATGCTTGCGTAGATTCCAAAATAGATGACAAAGGAGATCCAATCCTCTGCCTGAACATCGATCCAAATGTTTCCGTAGATGTTATATTGGTTTATTCTGGTTATGCTTAGAAAGTAGGCTACGCTGGAGTAGGAAATATGCTGGGTCGTGTATGCCACAACACCGCAAAAAAGAAGTGTCGCGATATTTTCATCAAAGCAAAGCTTCATAAAGCAAATGCTTGCCGAGAACAAAAGGAGAAACACCGCTGACACATAGAAAGTATTGAAAACGGGATTTCCGAACATTATGGGTATAAAAAACGCAATGAGATAGAGACAGATGATGCTGACCACCACTTTTGCGGCAAAGTGTTCCTGTTTTTTTAAGGAGTATGAGGCCAAGGCTTCCGCAACCAGCAGCTCTGTCATAAACACCAGCTTATACCAGTAAAGAGGTGGAATATGATCCATTGGCTTAGCGCCTCCTTCCTAAATACCTGGTAAGTTCCTGTACAAAAGCTTTTCGCCGTAAATGTGAGACAGGCAGTCTGTCGTTTCCGACGACAACATCATCTTTTCCGAGTGTTTTAACATATTTGAGATTCACAAGATAACTGTTGGTGCAGTTTGAGAAACAATCCGCAGGCAATTGCGCGGCGATATCAGTTAGACTGCCCCAAGCTTCCACCGTTTCGTTAATCGTGTGGAATGTAAGCTTGTGTCGGTATACTTCCACATAGATGATATGGGAGGTGCGCAGCGGTCTGGTTATACCTCCGGATTTTACCATGATTACCTGGTCTGTTGAGGCGGCTCGGATGCGGAACAGCCGGTTGAGCATGGTCTCAAATTCAAAATAGCTTATTGGCTTTAAGATATAATCAAGGGCACTGACCGCGTATCCCTTAACGGCGTAATTGGACATATTCGTGACAAATACAATGGGCACATAGGGGTCAACATCCCGAAGTGCTTGCGCACAAGTCATGCCGTCCATTTTGGGCATTTCGATGTCGAGGATAACAAGGTCATAGTCCGGTCTGTAGGATGCCAGAAAGTCGACGCTGTTGTCAAAGGTGTCAATAAGGAAACTGCAGTTGTTCTCCTGCCCAAATCTGAGGAAATACTTTTGCAAGATCTCTGTGGATATGAGCTCGTCTTCAATGATTGCGACCCGCATTGTAAGCCCCCCTTTTTTGGATACTTTTTAAAATTATATCATTTTTGCTGCTTAAAGTAAAGACGATATACAAAAGCGTGGACTCGATGAAAGTGAGAAAAGAGAAAGGGAAACAATGCCCATATTCAGGCTGCCTTGTGTTTATTTTACACAATAATGTTTGAAAGGAATAGGGAGCGGTTCGTAAAATATGCCGATAGACGAAAACGCTGCACGAAATGTAAAAAGCTGCAGGTGAACAATTTTAAAGAGGAAAGAAAAATGTAATATTAGGTAAAATGCCTTTTTTTATGTTTGGTTTATGGTATATTTTACTCGTAACAAACTCGTTAAGCGAGGAGTATATAAGGAGGATACCAAATGGAAAATCGTAAGAAGATGAGTAACAAGCGGTTCCGCGCGGTGCTTATACCCATTATGGCAATCGTCGTGGTTCTGGCAATCATTGTAACGGTTGGCATGAACGCCTTTGCCAGCTTTTTCGATGATTATCTGGGCAGAGGAACGAAGCATATCGTCAAAAACCCGGACATTCCCGGAGAATCCACTGAGTACTACACGGATCTTTATGAGAACAATCAGGAGTCCAAAGACGCATCCTATTTGGTCGCGCTTCAGGTCCAGTCGGAAGGAAGCGTTCTTCTCAAAAATAACGGTGTGCTGCCCATCAGCAGTGACACCGCGGTTACACCCTTTGGCTATCGCTATTTAAAACCCATTTACGGACAGTTATCCTCCAGCGGTTCCGCAAAGTGGACAATTGATCCTGTAAGCCCCTACAAAGCCCTGCATGAAGGCTTCTCCAAGGTCAATGAAGCGGCATTTGATAAAATGAAGGCTGTTATGAATGCTGATCCGCTGCTTGAGGCACCGGGAACCCTCAGTGCCGGTGCGTTGAATGATCTGATGGGCGGTGACAGCAAGATCTATGAGTTCCCCGCATCCATTTACTCCGGAATTGAGTCTGCGGTGCGTGACACAGTCGGACTGGTATTTATCTCCCGTGCCGGTCAGGAAGGCTCCGATAAGAAGTACGACGGTTATGAAGATGGAACGCCGCACTATCTTGCCCTGACCCAGAATGAGTTGGAGACCATTCGGTTTGCCAAGGAAAACTGCGGCAAGGTGGTTGTGATTCTCGCGTGTTCCGCTCCTATGGAGATCGGAAAAATTACTTCCGGCGAATACGAGGCGGATGCGATCCTTCAGGTTGGTCATGTTGGCGAAAAGGGTTTTGCGGCCCTGGCCGATCTGCTTACCGGCAAGGTGAATCCTTCCGGCAGAACCGTCGATATCTGGCCTGCGGATTTTACGAAGGATCCTACCTATGTGAACTTTGGTGAATTTACTTATACGAATGCCACCTTTACTTCTAAGCCCTACGGAACCCCGAACTCCGATGCGGGCAACGGTTCTTACTACCGCTACTTTGTGGAGTATGAAGAAGGCATTTATATTGGTTACCGGTATTATGAAACGGCTGATGTCGAAGACGATACTTTCAACTACGATGAAGCGGTTGTCTTCCCCTTTGGCTACGGCATGAGCTATACCCAGTTCGAACAGACGATCACCGACTTCAAGGATGAGGGAGATGAGATCAGTATTACTGTGTCTGTACGGAACAAGGGAACCGCTGCGGGCAAGGAAGTTGTGCAGATTTATTACACGGCTCCCTATACTGCGTTCGACAAGGAAAACAGAATCGAGAAGTCCGTTGTGAATCTGGTTGCTTTTGAAAAGACGGACATTCTGGATCCCGGCGAACAGCAGTCGGTGACGATTACCTTCCTGAAAGAAGAAATGGCGTCTTATTCCTACACCCGCGATAACGGAGACGGCACGAGAGGCGCCTACCTCCTGGAAGCCGGCGAGTATATAATCTCTCTGCGCAGCAACAGCCACGACGTTCTGGATACCCGTACGACCAGCGTAGAGTCTACGATCTGGTATGATGCTTCCAATCCCCGTAAATCCGAGGTTGATGCCCAGTCTGGAATGAACAAGGATGGTTCTTTGTTGGATTACCCTGCCAGAGATGAGGGCGAGTCTTACATTGCGGCATCCAACCGCTTTGAAGACAGCAACGCCTACATGGAGCGTGAGACGGTGATGCTGACTCGTGCTGACTGGAAGAATACCCAGCCGAGCGGTGTGGCAGACCGCAAAAAGGAAGCCACACAGGAAACAGTGGAGCTCTTTGGTATTGAGGAAAATTTTGATCCGGAAACCGATCCGCTGCTGGGCAATCAGCCGGGCTCCGTTGTTTACATGGAAAAGGATCGTCCTGTTGTCAACAACGGCATCATTCTGTCGGATATGAGAGCTGTTCCTTATTATGATCCTATGTGGGACGACTTCCTGGATCAGGTCGATTACTCCAACAGTGAGCAGCTTACCCAGATTATCAATATGATGGCAGGCGCGAATTACACCACTACGAAAGTCGATGTTCTGGGCCTTCCCGATGTGATCCATGCTGATGGCGCCAACGGAATTAAGGCAGTAAAGAGTAATGAGGGCATGGAACTTACCGCTACATTCGGTTACGCTCCGCTGATGGCTTCCACCTGGAACAAGGAGCTTATGTACGAGGTAGGTCTTATGTTTGGCCGTGAAGCAATGGAAAACGGCGTATCCGGCTGGTATTCTCCTGCGATCAATCTCCACCGTTCTCCCTTTGGCGGCCGTGTCTTTGAGTATTACTCTGAAGATCCTGTTCTGACGGGCAAGCTTGCCGCAGCGGTTGTCAGCGGTGCCGGTGACGCGGGTATGTACTGCTATATCAAGCACTTTGCTCTGAACGATCAGGAAACGCATCGGGAATTCTTCCTCCATACCTGGGCTACCGAACAGACCATGCGGGAGCTGTATCTAAAGGCCTTTGAGATCCCGATCAAGGAAGCAAAAATGTCCGTTAAATACATTGTGAACAGCGAAGGCGCAACCGATACCCGTGTGATGCGTGCCGCCACCGCGGTCATGGCATCCCAGAATGATATCGGCGCGGTCATCGCCCATGGCAATTACGCGCTTCTGACCCAGGTCCTGCGCAATGAGTGGGGCTTCCTCGGCAATGTACACAGTGATATGTACATTTGGATGGAAGGGAAGAATATGTACGATCTGACCTTCCGGTCCGGCTGTGATACCTTCCTGACCTTTGCGGGTATTGGCGGCATCCAGGACAGCACCAGCCCCACAGCTCATGCGGTCATGCGCCGCGCGCTGCATGATGTATGTTATGCTGTGGTTAACTCCTCTGCCATGCAGGGCATCGCACCGGGTACGAGTGTGCGCTATGACATGTCTCCTTGGATGATGGTGCTGATTGCCGCTGACATTGCCGTGGCTGCCTTTGTGGGTGCCGGGGTGCTGTGGATCATTCTTCGTAAGAATGATGAGAAAAAGAATCCTGACAAGTATAAAACAGACGAGAAGATTTAACACAGAATAACAAAAATATGCTAAGGAGGAAAAAACAATGAAGATGAAGAAGATCCTGGCTATGCTGCTGGCAGCGCTGATGCTGGTCAGTGTGCTGGCCGCCTGTGACCCCGGCCCCGCTCCCACCGATCCCCCTACCGATCCTCCCACGGATCCTCCCAAGAAGACCTATCAGTTCTACGGCAAGTATGAGGAAGAAGGCGAATATGGCTCCATGCTGGCAGCCGCGTTCCTGCTGGATCTGAATGAAGACGGAACCGCGGTCTGCGATAAGTACGCTTTCGGCAGCTACGACGCTTCGGATGTAGCTTCCAACCGTTCTTATACCCAGAGCTATATGTCCGGCACCTGGAAGGAAGTCGAGAAGGACGGCGTACCCTGCCTGCAGATCAAGCTGGCATGTGTGGACAAGGACGGAAATGAGTCTGCGGCCCAGACCTGCTACGCCTACGATGTGGCCGGTGTCTATGCCTTTGACATGACCTTCCCCATCGTTCCCGGCATGGCATACAGCAGAGTCGCTTCCATGGAAGGCAAGGAAGGCAAGACCTATACGGATGACAACGCTTTTGTTAAGGCGTATGCCCGTACTTTTGAGGCTCCCGAGCACGTGGGCACCTTTGTGGATGCTGAGAACAACGGCACCGCTTACCTGCAGGCCGACGGCACTATGCTGCTGTACGCCGGCTACGATAAGGTTGCCGACGGCAAGTGGACCAAGACCGGCGACACTGTGACCATCTCTGTGGGCGGCGAGGCCGTGGAAGTGACCATGGACGGCAACAAGGCTTCCTTCACCTACAGCCGCAGCCTGGACGGCACCTACACCACCGACTATGTCTTCGTCTGCGAGGACATCTCCGTCCTGCCCGGCGCTGAGGTT
>JAFVWL010000101.1 GCA_017501695.1 Oscillospiraceae bacterium | reverse complement strand
CCAGCCTGCTGACAGAGCAGACCTACCGCATGGTAATCGAATATTACGTCTACTACTACAATAATCTGCGCCCCCACAGCAGCTTGGGATATATGCCCCCGCTTGCTGCATAACTGTCATTTATTTTTCGGATTTTCTGTCCAAATTATTGCGCCACTTTTCACATAGTGCCCGTGGGAATCTCCTGGCGGAATGATAGATAATCTGTCGTAAATGTTCAATGTTAATCGGTAGTGTGGTCCCATCAGCCAGTCCCGGAGATTGCCACGCCACTTCGTGGCTCGCAATGACAGGACTGGGGGTGTATTCTTTCTCCGATGGGACACCCCCTCAGTCAGCTTCGCTGACAGCTCCCCCTGGGGGAAGCCAAGGCGTGAGCCCTGTGTTTTTACATTTCCTGAATTATATCACGCTTCGAGGGATTTCGCAACGGCAGTATTTTCCGGGACTAGGGCAAAGGACCCGGCACAGACACAATATCCTGTGTATCGCCAAAAAACCGGTCCGTTTTTTTAACATTTTTCTTCTCCCCGGGGCAGTTGTCCCCGGGGGTGGGTTGTGCTATAATGGTTCCAAATGACCATATTGGACGAGGAACTGCCATGAACATAGAAACCATTACCGTCGAACAGGAGGAGCTCCACCGGCTCCTGTCCTGCGGCAGCGGCGACGCCGCCCTGCTTTACTTATACCTGCGCTGCGGCAACCCCGCCGCCAACGCCGCCGAGCTTGGACTCAGCGGCACCCGCCTGAGCTGCGCCGAGGCCACCCTGCGGCAGTTGGGCCTGGTCCGGGAGCAGCGGCAGCACATCATCCCCGGGGAGCGGCCCAACTATACGGAGCGGGATGTGCTCCGGGCCGTGGATTCCGAGCCTTCCTTCCGGTCCCTGTACGGGGAGGTCCAGCGGGTCCTGGGCCGGAACCTGAATACCGAAGAGCTGAAGATCCTTCTGGGCTTTGTCCGCTACCTGGGACTGCCGGAGGATGTGATCTCCGTGCTGGTGTGCTACTGCAAGGACCGGGCCCGGCAGCAGGGTAAGCTCCGCAACCCCTCCCTGCGGACCATTGAAAAGGAAGCCTACGCCTGGGCCGAGCGGGGCATCGACACCATGGAGGAGGCCGCGGCCTTCATCCAGGCTCAGAATGTCCGCAATTCCCGGCTGAGCCGTCTGCTGCAGCAGCTCCAGATCCGGGGCCGCAGCCTGACCCCCGGAGAGGAAAAATACGCCCAGAGCTGGCTGGACATGGGCTTCGACGAGGAGGCCATCGCCATGGCCTACGAGCGGACCTGCCTGAACACCGGCAGCCTGAGCTGGCCCTATATGAACAAGATCCTGACCCGCTGGCATGAGGCGGGTCTGCACACGGCGGAAAAGATCCGCTCCGGCGACCGGAAACCCGGCACCGGCGCCAAGCCCGGCCAGCGGGAGCTGGACGAGGATGAGAAGGCCGCCATCCAGAGAATGTTCCAGGAGGTGTAACCCATGGCATACAGTGCGGAAGTTATCAAAAAAGCCCGGGCCCGTCTGGCCGCGGCCAAGGCTGACCGGGAATCGGAAAACCGGCAGAACCAGGACCGGGCCTATAAGCTGGTGCCCCGGCTCCGGGAAATCGACCGGGAGCTGAGTATGACCATGGCCCAGACGGTCCAGGCGGTCTTCGCCGGCGGCGGAGACATCCACGCCGCCATGGCCCAGGTCCGGGAACGGAACCTGGCCCTGCAATTGGAGCGCCAGGAGCTGATCGCCGCCAATTTTGAGGAAGGCTTCCTGGACGACGCTCCCATCTGCGAGACCTGCGGCGGCACAGGCTACATCGGCAGCAATATGTGCGAATGCCTGGCGGAGCTGTGCCGTCAGGAGCAGAAGAAGGAGCTGACCTTCCTGTCCGCGGGACAGGAGCGGTTCGACCAGTTCCGGCTGGACCTGTATCCCGCGGTGAAGGTGCCCAAAAGCGACAAAACCGTTCGGGAGGTTATGGAAAGGACCTTCCAGACCTGCAGGCGCTATGCCTACTCTTTCTCCGAAAAGTCCCGGAATCTGCTGTTCTCCGGCGACACGGGCCTGGGCAAGACCTTCCTGTCCGCCTGCATCGCCCGGACCGTGGCGGACAGCGGCTACAGCGTGGTCTACGAAAGCGCCGGCCACCTGTTTTCCAAGCTGGAAGCGGCAAAATTCTACCCCAATGAAGAAAACCGCCGGGAGGCGGCCAAGTACACCGCCTGCGACCTGCTGATCATCGACGACCTGGGCACGGAAATGCCCGGCCAGTTCGTCAACGCGGCCCTGTACTCCCTGATCAACGACCGGCTCCTGGCCCACAAGCCCATGATCATCTCCACCAATCTGACCAATGACGACATGATCCGCCGGTATCCCTCCCAGATCGTATCCCGGCTCCGGGGCAGCTTTGAACGGGTGGCTTTTGTGGGCGACGACATCCGTCTGAAGCAGAATCAGGGGCTGTAATATGAAGTACGGAATTTTATGGGACCTGGACGGGACCCTGCTGAATACCCTGGAGGACCTGGCGGACGGCGTGAATCACGCTCTGACCGTCTTCGGGTACCCGGAGCGGACGCTGGCGGAGGTCCGCCGGTTCGTGGGCAACGGAGCCGGGCGGCTGATTGCCCTGGCAGTGCCCGAGGGCGCGGACCCCGAGCCGGTGCTGGCAGAGTTCCAGCGCTTCTACCGGGACCACTGCCGGATCAAAACCGGACCCTATGCCGGGATCATGGAAGCGCTGGAGGCCCTGGGCCGGGAATATTCCATGGCCATCGTGTCCAACAAGCCCCACGGGGCGGTGCAGGCCCTGTGCGCCGATTATTTTCCCGGGATCCCCGCCTGGGGCGAAGCCCCCGGCTGTCCCCGGAAGCCCGCACCGGATATGGTCCGCCGGGCCATGGAAGCGCTGGGCGTGGAAAGGTGCGTCTACGTAGGAGACAGCGAGGTGGATATCGTCACGGCGGAAAATGCCGGAGTTCCGTGCCTCAGCGTCACCTGGGGCTTCCGGGACCTGCCGGAGCTGGAGGCAGCCGGAGGCACCTGCTTCTGCCATACCCCCGGCGAGATAAAAGATAAAATCACAACGCTGATGCGGTAAATTGTAGTTTATATCAGCACCGCACCCCTTGCCCCCCGCATTTATGAGGGGGGTGGCCCGAAGGGCCGGGGGGAGAAAAAAAGAACTCCCCCAGTCAAAAATCGGTTCCGAAGAGCCGATTTTTGCCAGCCCCCTCTTG
>JAFVWL010000100.1 GCA_017501695.1 Oscillospiraceae bacterium | reverse complement strand
GGGGAGAAAAAAGAACTCCCCCAGTCAAAAATCGGTTCCGAAGAGCCGATTTTTGCCAGCCCCCTCTTGAAAAGCGGGGGCCGAGGCGGCTTCGCCGCTGGGCGACCGCAAGGGTCGCCCCCTACGCGGACATATTACGCCAAACTACAATTTATCCGGCTTATGCAAGCGCTCCAGGATTTTTGCGGTGATGATTTCCACCAGGTCATTGGGCTGGGTTTGATGTTCCTGCTCCTGGATCCCCCAGGCCACCCGGCGGATATCCAACAGGTCCATGGGAGAAATGTTGTTGGAGGAGCTGCTGCCACCCACACTGCCGCAGCCCAGAGTCAGCGCCGGGAACAGATGGGTCGCCGCACCGATACCGCCCAGGGCCGCCGGAGTATTCACCAGGAACCGGGACACCGGCACCTCCAGAGCGAATTTCCGGATCACCGCCATATCCGTGGCATGGATGGCAAAGGTATGGCCCGCTCCCTCATGAGTCAGGACCTCCACCACCTTGCGAAGCACCGCGTCCTCACTTTCCATAACGTAGAAGGCCAGCACCGGGCACAGCTTTTCCATGGAGTAGGGCCGGGTGGGACCCGCTTCTTCCTCCCGGGCCACCAGGACCTTGGTATCGTGGGGCACCGGGAACCCGGCCATTTTCGCCAGGGCCAGGGCGTTCCGGCCCACCACCTCCGGGCTCAGGGTGCCGTTGGGCCGGAACAGAAGCTTTGCCAGCTTTCCGGCTTCATCGGTTGACATAAAATAGAACCCCTGCCGTTTGGCCTCCTGCCGGACCCGGTCTTCCATGGTTTTTTCCACGATGATGCTTTGCTCGGAAGCGCAGACCGTACCGTTGTCGAAGGTCTTGGAGGTCATGATCTGCTTCAGTGCCAGGGACACATCGGCAGAACTGTGGATATAGGCCGGGCCGTTGCCCGCCCCCACGCCAATGGCAGGCTTGCCGGAGGAATAAGCGGACTTGACCATGGCAGGTCCCCCGGTGGCCAGGATCAGGTTCACTTCCTTTGCCCCCATAAGCTCCCTGGTCCCATCCATGGAGGGGATGGTCAGGCACCCCACGCTTCCCGCCGGGGCACCGGCGGCTTCCGCTGCCTGGGCCACGATTTTCACTGCCCGCAGGGTGCAGGACAGGGCCTTGGGATGGGGAGAGAAAACGATGGCGTTGCCCGCTTTCAGGGCAATGATGGCTTTATAACAAATTGTGGATGTGGGGTTGGTGCTGGGCACAATGGCCGCGATGACCCCCTTGGGCACCGCCACCTCCCATAGTTTGTTCTCTTCGTCTTCCTTTAATACGCCCACGGTTTTCATATCCGCCACGGCTTCCCACACCCGGCGGGAGGCGAAGCGGTTTTTTGTGATCTTATCCTCGGCGTTTCCGAAGCCCGTTTCCCGGACAGCCAGCTCCGCCAGCTCCACAGCGTGGTCATAAAAGGCCTTTGCCACGGCCTGACAGACGGCATCCAGCTGAGCCTGGGAAAAGGTCCGAAGCCGAAGCTGGGCATTCTTTGCCCCCTTCGCCAATGCCCGGGCCTCCTGCCGGGCCAATAAGTCCTTGTCCAGTTCCATGTGTCCTCCTTATATATTGTTGGAAATTGTAGTTTATATCAGCACCGCACCCCTTGCCCCCCGCATTTATGAGGGGGGTGGCCCGAAGGGCCGGGGGGAGAAAAAAAGAACTCCCCCAGTCAAAAATCGGTTCCGAAGAGCCGATTTTTGCCAGCCCCCTCTTG
>JAFVWL010000099.1 GCA_017501695.1 Oscillospiraceae bacterium | reverse complement strand
CAATGACAGGTTTTTTGCCAGCGTGTCAAAAAAGTATCGAAAAAGAATGTCATTGCGAGGAGCCGCCCAAACGGCGGCGACGTGGCAATCCGCATCCCCTAAAACCTGCGGTTTCAGGCGCACTTTCAGCAAAGATGAAACATTTTGGAGAACGGATTGCCACACCAGCCTGCGGGCTGGTTCGCAATGACAGGTTATTTCGAGAGATTGCCACACCAGTGTGAGCACTGGTTCGCAATGACAGGTTTTTCGACAGTCTGAACCTTCCCAGGTTTCTGCGCCTGCGGCGCAAGGGAGGGTCAAGACCCTCCCCTACAATGTATGTCATTCCGGGCCTCGCAATGACAAGACTGGAAAACCGGCACCCCTGGGGGTGCCGGTTGGCGTTATTCGTCGTATTCCCGGATGGGGGTGATGATGGGCTTGCCCTGGGCATCCACCAGGACGGTCATGCCCCCGGCGTAGCCGGCGTTGGTCACCAGGTAGTTGACCCCGGTCTTCTTATCCACCCAGATCTCCATGGTACGGCTCCAGAAGCCCTGGGAATGGGTCTTGATAAAACGTTTCTCGTCAGCCATAAATTTCCTTTCTTACAGGAAGCTGCCGCAGTAGGGGCAGTATTCCAATTTTCCCACGGTGCGGGTGGGCAGATGCTTGCCGCAGCAGGGGCAACGCCAGTACAGCAGGTGGATCACAAATACTCCGACTGCCAGGGCGATTCCCAGCGTAGCGAAGATGTAGAACAGCACCGGCTCCTGTGTCTCAAAGAGAAGGCCCAACAGACAGCAGATAACACTGGCTGCGCCGCAGCCGAGCATGACCTTTTTCGCGGTGTTATGATGCATAGCGCCACTCCTTTGCTGTTCCGTGTCCCAGCGGGGATCGGTTTACTCCTTCACGCCCTCGACGATGCCGTTGGCCAGGCCCACCAGGCCCTGCATCTGGCTGGGGATGATGATCTTGGTTGCCTTGCCGTCAGCCACCTTCTGCATGGCCTCAATGGCCTTCAGTTTCACCACCTGGTCGTTGGGGGCCTTTTCGTTCAGCATTTCCAGAGAATCGGCCAGGGCCTTCTGGACCGACAGGATGGCCTGGGCCTCACCGTCGGCCCGGAGGATGGCGGACTGCTTCTCCGCTTCTGCCCGGAGAATGGCGGCTTCCTTCTCGGCGGAGGCCCGGAGAATGGCGGATTCCTTCTCGCCTTCGGCGATCAGAATGGCGGACTTCTTCTGGCCCTCGGCCTGCAGGATGGCCTGACGGCGGTCACGCTCGGCCTTCATCTGCTTTTCCATGGAGTTCTGGATGTCCTGGGGAGGCAGGATGTTCTTCAGCTCCACACGGTTGACCTTGATGCCCCAGGGGTCCGTGGCCTCATCCAGGATGGCCCGCATCTTGGTGTTGATCACATCGCGGCTGGTCAGGGTCTGGTCCAGCTCCAGGTCGCCGATGATGTTACGCAGGGTGGTGGCGGTGAGGGTCTCCATGGCCATCATGGGCTGCTCCACGCCGTAGGTGTACAGCTTGGGGTCGGTGATCTGGAAGTAGACCACGGTGTCGATCTGCATGGTTACGTTATCCTTGGTGATCACGGGCTGGGGGGGATAGTCCAGGACCTGCTCCTTCAGGCTGACCCGGCGGGCGATCCGGTCGATGAAGGGGACCTTGATGTGCAGGCCCACACCCCAGACCTCATGGAATGCGCCCAGACGCTCAATAACATAAGCCCGGGACTGCTGGACCACAGCGATGTTGCTGACGGCGATGACCAGAGCGATCACAACGATCGCGCCAAGAACGATAAAAAAGGGACCCATAAATTTTTCCTCCTTATAAATAGTACAATGTTTTGGAATGTGGGAAAATACTCTGGTGCGGGAGTACCTAAGCCTCCCTTGCCCAAAGGGAGGTGGCCCGGCGTCAGCCGGGTCGGAGGGATTCGCAGCAAAATGCAGCGGATTTGCCCAAGGCTTCGGCGAGTCCGTACCGCGTACTGCCAATCCCCCAGTCAAAAAATCAAAGATTTTTGCCAGCCCCCTTTGGCAAGGGGGCCTTTGGCGGCTGCGCCGCCTTGCCGGGGTTTTTGCTTACACGCTCACTTCCACTTCCGCGGGCGATACAAACACCTTCACGCCCTCGATCCGGTCCACCCGGATTTTGGTGCCCGGGGGAATGGGCTGACCCGAGGTGCTCCGGGCGGACCATTCCATGGCACCAAGCTTCACCTGGCCCGCGGCGGACAGGTTGTCGATGGCAACGGTGACCAACCCCTGGGAGCCGATGACACTGTCGATGTTGGTCCTGGTGATCCGGGGCCGCAGCACATTCTTCACGAAGGGCCACAACGCCGCCAGCAGCACACAGGAAACCACCAGGAACAGGGTGATCTGTACCCAAAGGGAAGCGCCCAGCACACTGGCAAGCATGGCCACCAGGGCGCCCGCGGCGAACCAGATGGACACCAGATGGAACGCGCAAACACCTTCCACGATCAGGAACACCACCATCAGGCCCAGCCAGACAATGGGATAAACAGCATCCATTTACGTTACCTCCTTTCCGGTTTCCGGGGCCGGGGATCCTCCGGCGCCTTTGTTATGGTCATATTGTAACAGACGGACACCTGTCCGTCAATTCGCTGATTCCATAAAAATCCGGCAATTTGCACCAAAGCCGGGGTTTTCTGCCGGCTTCCGGAGGCAAAACGGGCTGTAAAAAGTTTATGCCCCGGCAGGAAGATCCATTCGGGAAAAGCAGGGCAGTTTTACGGGATTTTGTGATTGTGATTTGTGGTTATGTGACCATGACAGATCGTGTTCCCCAGTCCGGTCCTGACCGGAAAATCCCATAGTTTTCAGAATATTATTAAGAAATATTCTCCGGCTTTTGTGGAATATTTTCGGCGATTTTCGAATTTCTCGCAATTGTTTTCGTGTCAACACGTCATTGCGAGGAGCGAAGCGACGTGGCAATCCCGTAGATATTCGCATACCGCCCGCGTAGGGGCGACCCAACTTGCCCCCCGCATTTATGAGGGGGGTGGCTCGCCGTAAGGCGAGTCGGGGGGAGCGGTCACCCGTCCGGCAACGGCAGTTGCCGGGCAGGCGCGAAAAAAGCCCCGCGGCGAATCGCCGCGGGGCACAAATTTAGGAAGTATGTTCCGGACCCGGAATTACATCTCGGGGTTGGTCAGCTCATTGACGGAGGTCCAACCGGCATTGGTCAGAGCGTCAACGGTCTGGGTGTACATCAGATCGGAAGCCATCAGGCAGGCAACCATGTCGCCCTTCACGAAGATGGCGGCATTGGAGGGCCGGACGCAGATCCACTTGTTCCAATCCAGGTTGGTGGCGAAGTCGGCGGCGACGGCATCGGTGTCGGCAGCCTTGACCACGATCAGGGAGTAGGCGGTGGTGATCATCATGCTGCCGCAGTTGGCACCGGCGGTGATGCCCTCAGCGGAGGACAGGCCGGCGGTGAAAGCGAAGCTCTCAGCATCATCCATGGGAATGCCCTGAATGAACATCTGATCCAGACCCTGGATGCCGGAGTTGTTCAGCATGGGCTGCAGCTCGTTCAGCAGGTCAGCGTCCACAGGCTCGAAGACCTGGATCTCGGGAACGAACACGGGCAGGTCAGCCAGCAGGGTGACCAGCACGGACTTCACGGTGTTGTAGCCGGTGACGAAAGCCTCGGGAGCGTCAACGCCCTCGTAGTTGGCGGACTTGGCAGTCCAGTCGGAGTAGGAAACATAGTAGCCGGCGGTCTTGCCCATTTCCTCGCCCCACTCGGCAGCGCCGTCCAGAGCCAGCAGGCCGGACTCGTTCAGAGCGGTTTCGATGGTGGCCAGAGCGGAAGCATCCAGCTCGCCGACCTTGCGGACGCCGTCGATGGTGGCATCCACAATCAGGGCGCCGTCCATCATGTACAGGGTGATCAGGTCGGTGCCATAGGTCATGGTCATCATATCCAGGGTGACAGCACCGTCGGTGGGATCGGTGGGGTCATCGGTGGGATCAGTAGGATCGGTGGGAGGGGGGGTAGGATCGGTGGGGTTGGTGGGGTTGGTGGGAACAGAGGGCTCGGTGGGGGGCTCGGTGGGATCGGGGTTATTGCCACAGGCAGCCATGGACAGGGCCAGGACCACAACCAGCAGCAGGCTCAGAATCTTCTTCATGGTTATCTCCGTTTCATATGTTGTAATATCGTGCGAATCGCACGGGGGCTATTATATAGGCAAGCGAACAAAAAAGCAAGAACTTTTTTGTGAACTTTTCATGTATTTTTCAGGTTATTTTACAAAAAGGGACCAATTTTTTCCATGCCATTTTCCCAGCGTCATTTGTTGCCCCGCCGCGGTCACGGCACGGCGGAAAAATATTTTAACGTTCCGTAAACAATGAACATTCCCGGTTGAAAATCGAAAATTTCGATATATAATGTTCTTATATCCATTTGAAACTGTAAGGTGATCATTATGAACGGAATTGGAGCATGGTTTCGCCGGCTGGGTCAGAAAATGACCGACGGCCTCCGGCGGTTTATGGCCGGACGGTACGGCGTGGACAAGCTGAACAATGTGATTTTGTGGACCGGTGTGATCCTGATGCTGCTGAGCATCTTCATCCCTGTGGACGCGGTGGACCTGGTTCTCACCGTGCTGAGCTATGGCTGTCTGATCCTGGCCATGTTCCGCACCTTCTCCCGGAACACCTACAAGCGCTACCAGGAGAACCGGAAATTCCTGCTGCTGGTGGACCGGATCAAGGACCGGGAGCACCGGTACTTTGAGTGCCCCCGGTGCCGCCAGTTGGTCCGGGTCAAGCGCGGCGCGGGCAAGATCCGCATCACCTGTCCCAAGTGCCAGGAAAAATTTGTGAAAAAGACCTGACTTCCATGCCCCCGGCTGCCAACCGCAGCCGGGACTTTTTCGTTGAAAGTTGAAAGTGGAGAGTAGATAGTTTTTCCGCATAGAGGAGGGGCTTGACCCTCCCCTACATTGTATGTCATTGCGAGGCCCTAAAACAACACGTCATTGCGAGGAGCGAAGCGACGTGGCAATCCCGTGGATTTTTTGACAAGCCCCCGTCATGTCATTGCGAGGAGCCGCCCAAAGGCGGCGACGTGGCAATCTCCTGGTGGACGGTTGCGAAACTTGATGTCCTAAGAAAAACCTTCCCCACTGGGGAAGGTGGCACAAATTCGCCCCAAAGGCGAATTTGTGACGGATGAGGCGCGGAACCGGCCTGCGAATTCGCCGAAAGCCAATGCGAATCCGTACTTTCTGCTGCCCTCATCCACCGCTGCGCGGTCCCCCTTCCCCAAAGGGGAAGGTTTCTGCGCCTGCGGCGCAAGGGAGGGTCGAGACCCTCCCCTACAATGTATGTCATTGCGAGGCACTAAAACAACACGTCATTGCGAGGAGCGAAGCGACGTGGCAATCCCGTAGATAATCCGACATCCCCCGGGATTCCATGGTGGGAATTACTTCCCTTCCAGGCTTCCGTCCAGGATGGCCCGGATCACCATGCCGGTGACCTGGGCGTTGTTTTCCATGGCGGTGGGGAAAATGTCCGCGGATTCCGCGCTGGTCTCCGCGGCGATCACATGACCGTCCTTCCACAGGCTGTGGGGGGTTTCCCCGTTCATAAAGCAGTCCATATTCACCGAGGACCGGATGATGATGTACCGGTCCAGCATTCCCAGCCGGTCCAGTGCCACCGCCAGGGCCACATCCTCCATCTCCGCCAGGGCGAAGGGATGGGGACAGCCGTAGATGCGGACCATTTCCTCCGCGTTCCGGCGGCCGTAGTCGCCCTTCCAGTAGTTGTCGCCGGAGATGGTGGTGCCCTGCAGCACCATGGGCTCCCGCACTGCCCAGTCCGCCCGGTCAAAGGAATGGGCCATGAACCGGCGGGTAGCCGCCGTGGTCCGGGGCCGGAAATCCTTCACCAGGGCATAGACCCGGTCCGTCAGGTCCCGGTTCAGCAGCCGGCAGGCGGAGCCGTCGAAGGCCGGATCGTGGAACCAGGTATGGGCGGTGTCCTCCGGCAGCTCCCGGATGTCCGCGTGGTGGCCCAGGTCATAGTCCAGGGCTGCGGTGATGACGAACACATCGCCCATGACCGTCCGGCCCCAGGCGGAGCCGGCGCAGCCCACGCTGATCACATAGCAGCGGGAGAAATCGAACCGGGGATCCAGGAGCACGGCCTGCAGGCTCAGGGCCGCGTTGACCTTGCCCATACCGGTGACATAGAGGGCAACGCCGTCCTTCACATAGAGCTTGTGGCCCGGGAAGCCGCCCCGGATCTCGTATTCCGTGCCGCCCTGGCACCAGGCCTCGTACAGGTGCTGGGCCTCCCCGGGGAAATCCCCGGACATTTCGCCGCTTTCAAATTTCGGCAGCAGCAGGATCTTGATGGCTTGGGTATTCATGGTGAGCCCTCCGTCTGTTGTAGTGCTTCTATTATAGTGAATCTTTTTCCGGGTGTCAATCGCGGGATGCCCACCCCTGCATTTTCGCGGATACTGGTTTTTCGGCGTGTCGAAAAACCACGTCATTCCGAGCCAGTGCGCACACTGCGACTCGCCAAGAGCCGCCCTTCGGGCGGTTGCTCGCTTGCATGGTGCCTGCGGGCGCTCATGGTGTGGCAATCTCTCAAAATAACCTGTCATTGCGAACCAGTGCGCACACTGGTGTGGCAATCCGTTCTCCAAAATGTTTCGTTTCTTTCTGAAAGTGCGCCTGAAACCGCAGGTTTTAGGGGATGCGGATTGCCACGTCGCCGCCTTTTGGGCGGCTCCTCGCAATGACACTCCTGTTTCGATACTTTTTGACACGCCGGCAAAAAACCTGTCATTGCGAACCAGTCCGCAGACTGGTGTGGCAATCCGTTCTCCAAAATGTTTCGTTTTGCTGAAAGTGCGCCTAAAACCGCAGGTTTTAGGGGATGCGGATTGCCATGTCGCCGCCTTTTGGGCGGCTCCTCGCAATGACATTCTTGTTTCGATACTCTTTGACACGCTGAAAAACAGAGGATACCGAATGGTATCCTCTGTTTTTATGGCAAAGCTACTATAAGTTGATACAACGCACAGCCTTGCGAAGGGATGCACCGGCTGTTTTTGCATACAATCCTAAGGACAATAGGGACAGAAAGGACAAATCGTATACCGACGGGGTGCGTTTG
>JAFVWL010000098.1 GCA_017501695.1 Oscillospiraceae bacterium | reverse complement strand
CAGAGCGCACTCGGTGGGCTCGCCCTTGGCCTGGTTTTCCTCGTTCAGGTTGGCATCGGAACACAGTGCCATGGCGGTAGCCACCAGATTGGTCTCGCCCAGATGGTCCACAACGGTCATTTTGTTCTGGGTCAGGGTGCCGGTCTTGTCGGAGCAGATAACCTGGGTACAGCCCAGAGTCTCAACAGCGGTCAGACGGCGGATAACCGCATTGCGCTGGGACATCTTGGTAACGCCGATGGACAGAACCACGGTAACGACGGTTGCCAGGCCCTCGGGAATGGCGGCAACAGCCAGGGAAACAGCGACCATGAAGGTCTCCAGAATGACTTCCAGATGGAAATCACCGGCCATGAACAGGTTGAATGCGAAAATGAACACGCAGATGCCCAGAACCAGCTTGGACAGCAGGGTTCCCAGCTCGTCCAGCTTCCGCTGCAGAGGAGTCTCCTCCTGCTCGGTGGCAGCCAGAGCGCCGGCGATCTTACCCATCTCAGTATCCATACCGGTGGTGGTGATGACAGCCTTGCCGCGGCCGTAAACCACGGTGGAGCCCATGTAGCACATATTCTTGCGGTCGCCCAGAGGCACATCGTCCTGGCCGTCTGCCATGCCCAGTGCCTCCAGCATCTTGTTGACGGGGACGGACTCGCCGGTCAGGGCGGCTTCCTCGATCTTCAGAGATGCGTTTTCAATGATACGGCCGTCCGCAGGAACTGCGTCGCCGGCTTCCAGCAGAACAATGTCGCCGGGGACCAGCTCATCGGAGTGCAGGACCACCATCTTGCCGTCGCGCAAGACTTTACATGTGGCCGCTGTCATTGTTTGCAGTGCTTCAATTGCGGCTTCGGCCTTGCTCTCCTGGATGACACCCAGAATCGCGTTCAGCAGAACAACCGCCAGAATGATGATGACCTCTGCCCACTCATTCTCACCGGACAGCATACCGGTCAGCGCGGAAACTGCCGCTGCCACCATCAGGATGATCAGCATGGGGTCTTTCAGCTGCTCGATAAAACGCTGAATCAGCGTGGGCTTCTCGGCTTCCTTGAGCTTGTTGGGGCCGTATTTGGCAAGACGCTCCTGCGCCTGTGCTGTGGTCAAGCCCTCCAGGCCCACGCCGAGGTCGCGCAGTACTTCGTCTGCCGACTGGGTGTAGGTTTTCTTCATGTACTTCTCTCCTTCACAAATAGTCGCTGCGTTATCCATAGTACAGCACTTCTATTATAATACCGAGCGGAGGTTCCTTCAAGTATATTTTTTACATTTTTTCCAATAATGGGCTTCGTTTTTCCATTTTTTGTATATATAATCAACAAAGGTTCTTTTCCTTTCTTTGCCGTTTATTTTCCGTGGAGGGAATACAGATCATCCCCCGGCACAGCACGGTGCCGGGGGACAGGGATTCCATAAATATTCAGTCGATCATGTGCCAGCCGATAATCACAGAGGCAAGGTTGGCGGCAAGGGCGTAGAACACCGCCCGGGTTGCGTCTTTGCGCTCCCCCTTCAGACGGCGTGCATAGAGGATGCTTTCCGTGATCAGCACCATAATTTCTGCCAGAATCAAACGGAGCAGTGCATCAAGAGGTCCATCGGCGAAATACCACAGGCTCAGCAGGGCGTTCAGTCCCACCTGGGTCACAAGGTTCACGAAGAAGATGAACCGGATGTACTTTTTCTCCCGATAACCGAACAGGAAGGCCACCGCAAGCTCAATCACCAGGGTCAGTGCCGCCCGGAGGAGAAATCCGCCGATGAGCTTCCCGTATTCCACCTGCTTGCGCATGGGCATGGAGATCACTCCGGATTCCGTCAGATCCAGACCGGACAGGTCAAGCGCGAAGTCTGAGCGGAAGGCGTAGGTTTCGAAGATCTCCTGGCTCACCAAGACAGTTTCATATTCTGGGCAGTAGATAGCAATGCGGAACCGGTTGGGACACATATACTTCCAGGAAACGGAGTCTTGTCCCATGTGGCCGCAGAAATAGGCTTCCGCACGGTCAACCGCGTCCAGGAATTCATTCCATGTATCTTCCTCATAATGCCACCAGCCAGGCGGTTCCTCACCAGGCAGGAACACTTCATTGGGGCCGCTTTCTTTGTACATACTCAGGATAGCAACCTTGACCGTTTCTTCCGATTCCGTTTTCACATGGATGCTGGGCTTTGGAGCACAGTCTGCGTAGGCAGGCACTGTAACCAGGGGCAGAATCAGCACAAGGCACAGAAGCCAGGAACAGATGCGTTTTTTCATAGGAATCTCCCTCCTTTTCCGCTTTCATCATACCACACCGCCTCACAAGGGGTCAACAAAGCAAAAAGAATTTCAGAATTCTTAAGAAAACCCCTTGTAAATTCCCACAATTTGGCGTATAATCGCTCATATACTTTGCACAAGAGGAGAGGTTTACCATTATGGAACTCATCAGCGTTCGTGAACTGTTCAAGAATACCGATGCTTACGCCGGCAAGACCGTTACCGTCGGCGGCTGGGTGCGCAATCGCCGCCCCTCCAAGCAGTTCGGTTTTATCGTCCTGAATGACGGCACCTATTTCACCCCCGTTCAGGTCGTTTATAATGATACCATCGAAAATTTCCAGGAGATTTCCAAGATCAATGTGGGCGCGGCCCTGATCGTCACCGGCGAACTGGTTCTGACCCCCGGCTCCAAGCAGCCCTTTGAGATCCAGGCTGCCAAAATCGAGGTGGAGGGCCCTTCCACCGGCGATTATCCCCTGCAGCCCAAGCGGCACACCGTGGAATTCCTGCGCACCCTGCCCCATCTGCGGCCCCGTACCAATATGTTCCAGGCCGTGTTCCGTGTCCGCAGCCTGGCTGCCATGGCCATTCACCAGTTCTTCCAGGAGCGGGACTTTGTGTATGTCCACACTCCCCTGATCACCGGCTCTGACTGCGAGGGCGCAGGCGAAATGTTCCAGGTCACCACCCTGGATCTGAAGAACATCCCCCTGACCGAGGACGGCGAGGTGGATTTCAGCCAGGACTTCTTCAACAAGCCCACCAATCTGACCGTTTCCGGTCAGCTCAACGGCGAGACCTTCGCCATGGCCTTCCGCAACATCTACACCTTCGGCCCAACCTTCCGTGCCGAAAACTCCAACACCACCCGTCATGCCGCCGAGTTCTGGATGATCGAGCCCGAGATGGCCTTCGCTGATCTGGACGATCTGCTCCGGGTGGAGGAGGATATGCTCAAGTATATCATCTCCTATGTTCTGGAGCACGCCCCAGAGGAAATGGCTTTCTTCAACCAGTTTGTGGACAAGGGCCTGCTGGATCGTCTGAACAACATTCTCAGCAACGATTTCGGCCGCATCACCTACACCGATGCCGTTGCCCTGCTGGAGAAGCACAACGACAAGTTCGAGTATCCCGTCAGCTGGGGCTGCGATCTGCAGACCGAGCATGAGCGTTACCTGACTGAAGTGGTGTTCCAGAAGCCCGTGTTTGTCACCGACTATCCCAAGGACATCAAGGCCTTCTACATGAAGCTGAATCCCGACGGAAAGACCGTCGCCGCTGTGGACTGCCTGGTTCCCGGCGTGGGCGAAATCACCGGCGGCTCTCAGCGTGAGGACAACTACGAGATTCTGAAGTCCCGTATTGAAGAGCTGGGCATGAATCCCGAGGACTACGGCTTCTACATGGATCTGCGGAAGTACGGCTCCTGCCGTCACGCCGGTTTCGGCCTGGGCTTCGAGCGCTGCGTCATGTACCTCACCGGCATCTCCAACATCCGTGATGCCATCCCCTTCCCCAGAACCGTCAACAACTGCGAGCTGTAAGTGGGGAGCCCCACAGGCAATTCGTGCGTGAGTGTGTTTGTCATCGTTTTGCGGGCAGAAACCGCTCGATTCTCTGCATGACAGTGTTGACCCGGACGACCGATTGGCCGTCCGGGTCTTTTTTTGCCATGTCAGAAATCCGGGATAAATTTCGCGTCTGCCGCCTGATCCTCCTGGACAAAGCCCTGGAGGCTGTTCAGATACATCCAGCTCAGCACCGCCTCGTATTCTTCATCTGTCACCCGGCGGTCAAAGGGAGGCAGATTTTTGGTTGCCTCCATGGGGGTATACTGGCGCATCAGGCTCACCAGCACCTGGCCCGGGCGGAAGGTGTTTCCAATCCAGTCCAGAATCCGCAGGGAATTTTCCACCTGTCCCGGCAGAATCAGATGGCGGATCACCGTGCCCCGAAGGAGGCGTTCCCCTTCCCACACCGGTTCTCCGGTCTGACGAACCATCTCTTTTATGGCGGTTTTCGCCACGGGGAAGTAATTCTCCGCCCCGGAAAGCTGTCGGGCAAGGGCAGGGTCGGAATATTTCAGATCCGGCAGATAGATGTCCACCAGGCCTTCCAGTTCCCTGATGGTCTGGGCCCGTTCATAGCCGCCGCAGTTATAGACCACGGGAACCGGCAGCTTCGGTGTCAGCGCCGGGAGGATGGTGGGCAGAAAATGGGTGGGGGTCACAAGGTCGATATTCTCCGCGCCCTGTTCGATCAGTTCCTCCATAATCCGGCGAAGCTGGGCAGAATCCGTTTCCTGTCCGGTGCAGCAGGCGCTGATTGCCCGGTTCTGACAGTAGATACAGCCCAGGGTACATCCGCCGAAGAAAATCGCGCCGCTTTTTCCGTTGGGGGACAGGGCCGGCTCCTCCCACTGGTGGAGCATCACTTTGGCGACCCGGGCGGAAGCTCCGCCGCCGCACCATCCAAACTCCCCCGCTGTCCGGTTCACACCGCACCGCCGGGGGCAGAGTTTGCAGTTACTATAATCCATAGTTTCACTTCCTTTGAAAACATGATATCATTTTTTTCAAAAAGGCTCAACTGTTTTGTGACAGAAAGCCCTTGTCATGTGTCTAATATATGAGATCTCAATCGAAATCAGGAAGGAGGATGCCCATGACGGACGCAGAGTCACTGTTTCATACATACAAGGATGACGTATACCGCTTTGCCCTGAGCTACACCCGAAGCCGGGAGGAGGCCGAGGACATCTGCCAGACCGTATTTGAAAAGCTGCTCCGGCAGAAAACCATCACGCCGGGGAAGGAAAAGGCCTGGCTCATGCAGACCTGTGCCAACGCCTGCCGGAATCTGCTGCGCTGTCACTGGTGGCAGAGGACAGCCCCTCTGGATTCGGCGAGCGCATTGGAAGCGGAGGAAGAACATCCTGTAAAGCAGGCGATCCATTCCCTGGCACCCCATTACCGGGCGGTGGTGTATCTATATTATTACGAAGGCTATTCCACCCAAGAAATCGCGTCGCTTTTGCACATCAGCCAGACTCTGGTATCCACCCGGCTTCATCGGGCAAGGCAAACCCTGAAACAACTTTTGGAGGAATGATTATGGAACGAAACATCCGGGAATACTTTGAAAACGAAACCATGCCGGAGGACACCGTCCGGCGCATTGAGGACAGTCTGCGCAAGCCCAGACCCTCCACCGCTCCCCTGCTTCGCATGGCGGCTGTGTTCGCAGTGGTTCTGCTGGCGGTGGGACTGTTCCTGTCCACAGACCTGATGGAGGTCTGCGCGGATGTGTTTGACATCCCAATTCACACCCAGAAGCCGGAAGCCACGGAGCCTCTGGGCCAGATGGAGACGGAAATCTATGTCAGCTACGGCGGCATTGTGGGCGGCGAAGGCGAGAAGATCGACGCGTACATTTCTCTGGCACCCAACACCGGTATTCCTGCCGAAGTGATCGACGGCAGACTGTATTTCACCGCCAACGCAGAGCACATCGACATCACTGACCTTTGCAGTGAGGAAACCGCATACGTCTACGCATTGCAGGACAACACCGGGGTTCAGCACTACTTCATCATCGGCGGAACCCCGGAGGACTGGGGCTATCAGATCTTTCTGAAGGTTCCCGGGATGGATATCTGTGGCGGCTGGATCTGCGGCGGCAGCGCAGGCGCAACAACACGGGCAAGCGACTGGAAATACCGCCAGTGGGCCCATGATGGGCAGGCCAAGGTAGGACACCCCTGGCCCTTGGAGGACTGATTCCCATTTTCAGCGCAGAACAAAGGGCTCCCTTCCGATGATCGGAGGGGAGCCTCATTGATTTGCCATTTCCTTTTGGCCTCGCTCATACACATAATACACCGCGTCCCCATCCTGGTGGGTATGGTGGTATCGGAATCCGGCACTGGCAAAGGCTCTTTGGGAAGCCCTATTGCTCAAGAAAATGACTGCTTCCCATTTCTGGATTGCTGTGCCGGAAATCTCGTCACGGGCTATCAACGCTTTCAGCAATTTTGTGCCAAGCCCCTGTCCCCGTTTTTCCGGAGCGACCACCACTTCCATAATCAGAATCTTGGATTCGTGCAGACAATAGGCAATCACGGCAAAAGGGGTTTCCTCCTGACAGACAACCTTACACCAGAAGCTTTCTCCCACCGTAAAGCCATCTTCCTCTGCCCAATATTCATAGAAGGAGGAAAAGCCTTCCTCAAGACCGGTGGAACGAACCGCTTCGGCATCCAGCCAGCTTTCCACATACTGCATCGTTTCCGGGCAGTAATCATACCACAAAAGATTCACGGAACGGCTCCCCCTCTCCATTGCCTATGGAATGATTATATCATCTCCTGCCAATGATTGCAATGATTCCAGGCAGACCAGGCAGACCAGCTCCTTTTTTCTTTACCTTCCGGAGGTTTTGTGCTATGATATAGGTTAACAAATCATAAGGAGTTGATTGTATGAAGATCCGCATGGCAAGACGGTCTGATATCCCGGAGCTGCAAAGGCTTTTGTATCAGGTGGGGGATGTGCACCATCAGATCCGGCCGGATATTTTCCGGGCCGGGGCCATCAAATATACCGAAGAGGAGCTGGCGGCAATCCTTGATAATCCTTCCACCCCGGTGTTTGCAGCCATGGAAAACAGTGAAATGCTGGGCTACTGCTTCTGCCAGTGGGAGGAATTCAGCGGAAGCACCGTAATGACCGACCGGAAGGAACTGTATATTGACGACCTGTGCGTGGACGAAGCATCCCGGGGCGCAGGTGTTGCCAAGGCCCTGTATGAATATACCCTGGACTACGCCCGGGAGCGGGGCTGCAATTTCATTACCCTGAACTGCTGGAACGGCAACGACCGGGCCATCCGGTTTTATGAGAAAATGGGCATGAAGCCCCGGAAGGTCTATATGGAAATCGCTCTGGAGGATTCCCAATGCTGATCAAAAATCAAATCTACGAAGCCACCGTCACCGACTACACCGCGGAAGGCCAGGGCGTTGCCAGAATCGAAGGCTGCGCCGTATTCATCCCCAATGCCATCGCCGGGGAGAAATGCACCGTGCGGATTGAGAAGGTGGGCAAAACCTGGGCCGCAGGCAAAATGGTTCAGATTCTGGAGCGCTCTCCCCACCGGATCAACAGAGCCTGTCCCGTTGCCAAGCTCTGCGGCGGCTGTGACTTCCACCATATGGATTATGAAGAGGAATGCCGGCTGAAGGCAAGCCGGGTCCGGGACTGTCTGAACCGTCTGGGCGGTCAGAAGCTGGAGGAAGTGCCCATCCACGGTGCCCCCTCCACCACCTGCTACCGGAACAAGGCACAGTATCCCGTTGCTGTGGAAAAGGGCCGGGCCTATGCCGGATTTTTCAAGGCCGGCACCCATCAGGTCATTGAGAACAAGCGGTGTCTGATTCTGCCGGAGGTTGCCGATCAGGTGAAGGACGCGGTCATCGACTGGATGAATCAGTACCGGATCAGCGTATACGATGAGGAAACCCACCGGGGCCTGGTGCGGCACATCTATGTCCGCCAGGGCGCGGTGTCCAGGCAGGTGCTGGTGTGCATCGTGGCCAACGGACGGAAGCTGAACCGGATTCCCGAGCTTCTGGACCGGCTGAAGAAGATTCCCGGCTTCGCCACGCTGGTGCTCAGCGTGAACACCAGACCGGGCAACGCGGTACTGGGCGACGAGTTCATCACCCTCTGGGGTCCCGGATATATTGAGGACACCCTCTGCGGTCTGACTTTCCGGCTGTCCCCCCGGTCTTTCTACCAGGTGAATCACCACCAGGCCCAGGAGCTGTACCGGGCCGCCATCACCGCCGCCGGGATTACCAAAGCGGACACGGTGCTTGACCTGTACTGCGGCGTTGGCACCATCACCCTGGCCATGAGCCAGGCGGCAGGCCGGGTCATCGGTGTGGAGGTGATCCCCCAGGCTGTGGAGGACGCAAAGCAGAACGCCCTCCGAAACGGCGTCACCAACGCGGAGTTCATCTGCGCGGACGCCGGCGAAGCGGCTCTGGCGCTGGAGCGGCAGGGCATCAAGGCCGACGTGGTGGTAGTTGACCCTCCCCGGAAGGGTCTGAACGCCGATGCCATCGAAGCCATCCACCGGTTCAGCCCCAGACGGCTGGTGTATGTGTCCTGTGATCCGGCCACCCTGGCAAGAGATGTGGCACTGCTGGAACAGCGGGGCTTCAGGCTCCAGAACGCCCAGGCCTTTGATTTGTTCCCAAGGTGTGCCCATGTAGAAAGCATCGTAACGATGATTAAGGAGGAGCAGTAAAATGGATGCTGTTGTCTTGAAAATTTATGAGACGTTACACGAAAGCTATCCAATCAGCGTGAACAGTTCCCTTGCTATAAGTCCGAACTTCAAAATAGATTTCCCCATTTTGTGCGGAACTTCCAACCTGGGTAAGTTTGAAGTGTTTTTTGACGATGTTTCTTTTCCATTCTATGCAATGCGTGATAATGGAGAGGTATTTGCACATTGGCATTTGCAGACACCTGACGAGGTCGAGAAAACGGTTGTGGATTTTATGGAGGGCAAGTCTTCGGCAATCCCGTTTGGACAACCGAACAACATTTGAAAGTATTGTCTGCATGAGCAGACAATGAGAATCGTCAGGAGGAATTTCCATGGACTATTATTTCCCCTTTGGCCAAAAGCTCCATCCGCTGGTGCAGGAGGATCAGTCCCCGAAGAAGGTGTTTGTGCTTGGCGTGTATGCCAGCGCGGTTCATGCCCGGTGGAAGCAGGACGGAAGAATCCTCTGTCAGGCCCTGGCTGTGGCCAGCGAGCCCCGGATCTTCTGGGACGGCAATGAGGAGGAAGCCAGGAAAATCATTGCAGGAATCAAAATTCCCAGGGAGCTTGGTGATCTGGAGCCTGCCGGAAAGAACCTCAACGGCCCTTCTGCCAAGGCTCTGGAACAGCAGATTCTGGCGCCTCTGGGCTTCACCCGTCCGGATGCCTGGCTTTGCGACCTGCTGCCGGAAGCCCGGCTGAATTCCAGTCAGGTCAAAGCGATTCAATCCCGGTACGACCCCATTCGGGAGGAATACGGCTTGAATCCGGTGACCGTTCCCAATCGCCCCTCCCGGTTCTGCGATGAGACCAGAGCCGCGGAAATCACAGAAGAACTGCTTCGCTCCCAGGCCGGACTTCTGGTTCTGCTGGGCGACATCCCCATCCGGGAATATCTGAACCGGGCTGCCCGGGTTCCTTACCGCACCTTACAGGAGTATACCAATCTCTACGGCTACGGCAATGCCTCTCCTGTGGAAATCGGCGGCCGCACACTTCAGGTTCTGCCTCTGGCCCATCCCAGGCAGATCGGCGGCCTGGGTACCCACAGTCAGCACTGGCATGAAACACACAGACGATGGGAATCCAAAGCACCTCAGGAGGTAACCAAATGAAACAACAATCTTACGGTATCTCTGCCACCACTCTGCGGCTGTTTGCCCTGGGGTGTATGCTTCTGGATCATCTCTGGGCCACAGTGGTGCCGGGAAATGACTGGATGAATTATCTGGGGCGGCTGGCCTTTCCCATTTTCGCTTTTCAGCTGGCGGAAGGATATCTGCACACCAGGAATTATGAGGCTTACCGGAAGCGGCTGCTGATTTTCGCTCTGATTTCTGAGATTCCCTTCAATCTGATGCTCACCGGCTCCCCCATCTTCCCCTTCCATCAGAATGTGATGCTGACCCTGCTGCTGGGTCTGATGGCCATTCATCAGCTGGATGTGCTGGATGGCTCCGATTCCGGAAAGGTGAAGGCGAAGGCTCTGGGGAAATTGGGGCTGATCGGCCTTGCAGGTGTGATCACCTTCCCGGACTACGGCTTGTTTGGCATTCTGAATATGGTTGGCTTCTATGTGCTCCGGAACAAAGCCTTTGAAAAACCCTTGCAGCTTCTGCTGATGGTGGTAATTCACTGGTATGGCTATCAGGGAATGTTCATTCCCCTGCTGGACGGCAGAATTGAGTTCCCCATCCAGGCCTTTGCCATTCTGGCGCTGATCCCCATCTGGCTGTACAACGGTCAGCGGGGCAAGGGAGGAAAAACCATTCAGCAGGTATCCTATTGGTTCTACCCTGTTCATATGCTGCTGCTTGGTTTGAGCCTATATCTTTAATACCGCAAAACCGCCGCCCGGTTGGGCGGCGGTCTTTTGCATGGATGAAAGAATCAGCGACTTCCCTTGTCGTAGGGGATGCCCTCTGCCTTGGGCGCTCTGGACTTCTTGGAGGTGAAGATCAGAACCACCAGGGAAATGATATAGGGCAGCATATTATACACCGCGCCGGGCAGGTTCAGATTCTGCAGGAAGTCAAATGCCACATAGACATTGGACAGGGCGCGCATCATGCCGAACAGCAGAGCTGCCAGGGCGATGTTCAGGGGCTTCCACTGGCCGAAGATCATAACAGCCAGAGCCAGGAAGCCAAAGCCGGCAACGCCGTTTTCAAACTTCCACTCGGACACGCCGGAGGTGATGTAGACGATGCCGCCCAGACCACCCAGAATACCGGAGATGACGACACCGGCGTAGCGCATCTTGTAGACATTGATGCCCACGGAGTCAGCGGCCTGGGGATGCTCACCGCAGGCACACAGCCGGAGGCCGAAACGGGTCTTGTACAGAATCACGTGGGAGGCGATCAGCGCCACAGCGGCGATCAGCACAAACCAGCTGAACTCAAAACCGCCAATGTTCACATAGAAGGCCTTCTTCTGCTCCACGTACTGAATGGTGGAGGAAACGTTGTTGGGATCGGCGGCGGTGTTCAGCGCCTTGACGATGACGGTGGCGGCAGCGGTGCCCAGCATATTCATGGCAGTACCGATGATGGTCTGGTCCGCATTAAAGTTCACGGCAGCAACCGCAAGCAGCAGCGAATACAGGGCGCCTGCGATCAAGGCCGCCAGAACAACCATGACGATCATCACAAAGGCGGAAGTACCCTCGGGCAGGTAGCGCATCATCAGCGCGCCGCCCAGAGCGCCCATGACCATGATGCCTTCCAGACCAATGTTGATGACACCGGAATGCTCGGAGAAGCAGCCGCCCAGCGCAACCAGCATCAGAACGGAGGCGAAAATCAGCGTATACTGGATCAAAAGCAGCATTATGCGTTACCTCCTTCTTTATTCTTGGCAGCAGCCTTCTCCTCGCGCTTGGTGATGGAGCGATTCATGGCGGTCTTCATGAACAGGACGAAGCCGCACAGATAGATAATCAGAGCGCAGATGAAATCAGACACCTGAGCGCAGTACATGGTCTTGTCCACATATGCGCCGCCAGCGGTGATGTGCTGGATGAAGTAGGAAGAGAAGATGGCACCGATGGGATTCAGGCCGCCCAGGAAGGCTGCGGCAATGCCGTTGAAGCCCATGCCGGGGACGCTGGACTGGGAGGTGGACCACTGCTCGTAGCCGGTCAGGTACAGCAGGGCCGCAGCCATACCGGCCAGTGCGCCGGCGATTGCCATGGTCAGAATGATGTTCCGGTTTTCCTTCATGCCGGCATACTTGGCGGCATTCTTGTTGTTGCCGGTGGCCTTCAGCTCATAGCCCAGCTTGGTCTTTTCCAGCAGAACCCAGATGGCGACGGCAGTGATGACCGCCAGAGGGATGGCGATGGTCACATAGTTGTTCTTGGTAAAGAAAGCACCCAGGCCCAGATCCGGCAGCAGCGCGGAGGCGTTGTTGGCCTTCAGAGGAAGGGTGTAGGGAGAGGTGGATTCCTTCACGTTGGCCAGCAGCATATTCACGCAGTACAGGCTGATCCAGTTGAACATGATGCAGGAGATGACCTCATTGACGTTGAAGGCAGTCTTCAGCAGACCGGACAGGGCGCCCAGCAGAGCACCTGCCACGATGGCGCCCAGCAGGCAGACCCACCAGGGCATCTTCAGCGCCAGCGCCAGGTACAGGCATGCACCGGCGCCCACCACATACTGACCGGCGGCACCGATATTGAACAGGCCTGCCTTGTTGGCGAACAGCACGCTCAGGGCGCACATCAGCAGGGGCGCGGTCTTGACCAGGGTGTTGCCCAGGTACTTGAGCTGGGCAGGCTTGCTGGGGTAATACAAGAAGTTCTTGATGAGGGTTACAATTGCCTTTCCTGCGCCCTCGGCATTGATGATCAGCAGCGCAATATAGCCGACAAACAGACCGATGATGATGCAGATCAGAGAGGCGATCAGGGACTGCACGCCGCTGTTTTTCAGCAGATTATTCTTTTTCATGCCTTCCCCTCCCTCTTGGCGCCAGCCATATACAGGCCCAGCTCTTCTACAGTGACCTTCTTGGGATCAAACTCGCCCACGATCTCGCCTTCAAAAATAACGAGAATCCGGTCAGAAACGTTCATAACCTCGTCCAGCTCCAGGGAAACCAGCAGCACGCCCTTGCCTGCGTCACGCTGTTCCACCAGCTGCTTGTGGATATACTCAATGGCGCCAACGTCCAGACCGCGAGTGGGCTGGACTGCGATCAGCAGCTCGGGCTTCTTGTCGATCTCACGGGCGATGATGGCCTTCTGCTGGTTGCCGCCGGACATTGCCCGGGTGATCGTAATGGGACCCTGGCCGGAACGGACGTCGAACTGCTCAATGAGTCGCTCGGCATAGGCCCGGATGTTCTTGCGCTTCAGGAAGCCCAGGGGGCTGGTGAACTCCGGCTCAAAATACCGCTGAAGCACAATATTGTCCTCCAGTGAGTAGTCCAGCACCAGACCGTGCTTATGACGGTCCTCGGGGATATGGCTCATGCCCATGATGCTGCGCTTGCGGATGGGGAGCTTGGTGATGTCCTTGCCACACATGGAGATGGTGCCTGCGCTCAGAGGCTCCAGGCCGGACAGGCCGTAGACAAGCTCCGTCTGACCGTTGCCGTCGATGCCGGCGATACAGACGATCTCACCCCGGCGAACCTGGAAGGAAACGTTATTCACAGCGTTCTTCTTGTGGCGCTTGGATGCAACGCTCATGCCCTTGACATCCAGAACCACCTCGGTGGGCTTGGCATCTTCCTTGTCAACCTTGGCCTTGACATCACGGCCGACCATCATCCGGGACAGATCGGCAGGGGTCACATCCTTGGTTTCCACGGTACCGATGTACTTGCCCTTACGCAGGACACTGCACCGGTCGGCAACTTCCATGATCTCTGCCAGCTTGTGGGAGATGAACAGAATGCTCTTGCCCTCGGCGGCCAGATTGTGCATGATCTGCATCAGCTCAGAAATCTCCTGGGGAGTCAGAACGGCGGTAGGCTCGTCAAAAATCAGGATATCATTATCACGGTACAGCATTTTCAGAATCTCGGTTCTCTGCTGCATACCAACGGTGATGTCCTCAATTTTGGCGTCCAGATCCACCTGCAGACCGTAGCGCTTGGACAGCTCCTCCACCTTGCCTCTGGCCTGATCCTTGTCCAGGAAAGCACCCTTCACAGGCTCAACACCCAGGATGATGTTATCCAGAACAGAGAAGCACTCCACCAGCTTAAAGTGCTGATGAACCATGCCGATGCCCAGATCATTGGCATCGTTGGGGTTGCGGATGTCCACCTTCTTGCCTTCCACATGAATTTCGCCCTCTTCCGGCTGGTAAAGACCGAACAGAACGCTCATCAGCGTGGATTTACCGGCGCCATTTTCGCCCAGCAGCGCGTGGATTTCGCCCTTGCGAAGCTGGATGGTAATGTCGTCGTTGGCAATGATTCCGGGGAACCGTTTGGTGATGTGCAGCATCTCAACTGCATAGTTTTCCAATTTGCCATACCTCCTTCAGCCGAAAAAGGGCGCAATATCCCTTACGGCCATTATGTTCCCAATTAGTATACCACGGCATTGTTCATATTGCAAAATGTTTTTCGCAATAATCCTGCATTTTCCGTCATCTTTTCTCAGACCGCAAAAAAGAAGGACAGGCATAAAGCCTGTCCTTCCGGAAACGCAGGGAATCAATTACTTGATGTTGGGGTACTCATTGACGGTGAAGCCAACGGTGGGCATCACGGAGAAGTCGGGGGAGACAGTGATGGTGCCGTCGAACATACCAGCAACCAGAGCCTTGTAGTCCTCCTGGGTGAAGGCATCACACCAGTGGGTGGCCTCCATGGGGATCTGGACATAGTTGGTCTCGGGATCAGCAGAAACCAGGCCCAGGTTTGCGATCTTGCCGGAGTAGGCAGCCCAGTTGCCGTTCTCGATAACATCCTTCAGGGTGTCCTTAACGGTGGGAGCCAGGCCCTTCATAGCGGAGGTGATGGTCATGCCCTCGCCATACTTGGGGTCGATGATGGCAGACTGGTCAACGTCAACACCGATGACCTTGCCGCCGACCTTTGCAGCAGCCTCAGCAGCGGAGGTGTAGATGCCGCCGCCGCAGGCGAAGACGCACTCAACGCCCTTCTCGCCGTACCAGGTGTCCATAACAGCAGTGATATCAGCATCGCCGAAGAACTGGTTGCCGTAAACATACTCAACAACGATCTCAGCGGTGTTGCCCAGTTCAGCAGCAGCGGCGTCAATGCCCTGCAGGAAGCCGTAGCCAAAGCGCATAACAGCGGGAACAGCCATGCCGCCCAGGTAGCCGAAGTGCTTGTAGCCCATCTTGACAGCAGCGTAGCCAGCCATGTAGCCGGACAGCTCTTCCTGGTAAACAGCGCAGTAGACATTGCTCATGTCAACGTAGTCAGCCAGGTTCCAGTTGTCGGGGTTGTAGTCATAGCTCTCGCCCACGGCAGCAGCCAGCAGGTCGCCCAGAGCAACGTCCAGAGCGATGAACTTGACATCGGGGTACATCTGGCAGACCTCAACAACGGTAGGTGCGAAGGCGAAGCCGGGCAGGACAACGATGTTGTAGCCATCCATAACAGCGGCATCGACCATGGCGATACGCTCAGCGTCGGAGTCACCGATGGGCTTGTAGTAAGCGAACTTCACATCATTGGCGTCGCAGTACTCCTTGCAGGCCTCGTAGGTGGTCTGGTTGAAGGACTGGTCGGTGATGTCGCCGTAGTCGGTGATCATAGCGACCTTGTACTCGGACTCGGAAACAACGGGGGTGGATTCTGCGGGTTTGGTGTCAGCAGGCTGGTTCTCGCCGCCCTGGGGAGCGGTGGTCTCGGGAGTCTTTTCGCCGCAGGCGACCAGACCCAGAACCATGACAACAGCCAGCAGCAGTGCCAGGAACTTCTTCATTTTGTGATCCTCCAAAATTTTTATTATTGGTATCATATACCATCAATCATTTTCTCATACTTCTGACAAAAAATCAACCGCTAATTTCCCTTTTTCCAAAGAAACCCCTCCGGAAACCGGAGGGGCTTACAGGGAAGCTCTGATGAAATCGGCAGGAGGCGATTTATTCAGAGGTTCCCCAGATCAGGTCATGTGCTCGGAAGCGGAAAAGCTGTGGGGCAGGATCTGGGCCAGGGTCAGCGCCTGATAGTCATCCCCTGCTCCGCCGATGTAGATCAGAAAGTCGTCCCGGCAGAATTCCCGCATCACCTGACGGCACACACCGCAGGGAGGGAAGGCACCGGTGATCTGTCCGTCCTTGCCGCCAACTACAGCGATGGCGGTGAAGTCCCGTTTGCCGTCGAACACGGCCTTAAAAATCGCGGTGCGCTCGGCGCAGTTGGTGGGGCCATAGGCCGCGTTTTCAATGTTGCAGCCCCCATAAACGGTGCCGTCTGCGCAAAGCAGGGCCGCGCCGACCTTATAGCCGGAATAGGGGGCGTATGCGCGGGTCATGGCCTCTCGGGCCAGCTCTAACAGTTTTTCAGGAGCCATATTGGGAACCTCCTTAAAGAATCTCAGCAGCAAAGCTTCTGCCTTCGGTTTTGTATTCCACGTTCAGCAGCTCTGCCACGGTGGCGGCAATGTCAGCGAAGCTTTCCCGGGTGCCCAGGTTCACAGGCTTGACCTGGGGGCCTGCGATGATCAGGGGCACATATTCTCTGGTGTGGTCGGTGGTTGCGGTATAGGCAGGGTCGCAGCCATGGTCGGCGGTGATCATGAGGATGTCCTCTTCTCCCAGCTTCGGCAGGAAGGTGCCCAGCCAGGCATCGAATTCGGACAGGGCCTTTGCATAGCCGTCGATGTCCCGGCGGTGGCCGTAGACCATGTCAAAGTCCACCAGATTCACGAAGCACAGGCCCTCGAAGTCCTGGGCGGCGTAATGATCGGTGTGCTCCATGCCGTTGGCATTGGACTTGTTGTAGACATACTCGGTGGTACCGATGCCGGCGAAGATGTCATTGATCTTGCCCACGCCGATGGAGGCCTTGCCGGAAGCCTTGACGGCATCCAGCAGGGTTTGGGCCGGGGGCTCCAGAGAGTAGTCATGGCGGTTGGAAGTCCGCTTGAAGCCGTCGGCGGCATTGCCCACAAAGGGACGGGCGATGACACGGCCCACGCCGTGCTTGCCGCGGAGGATGTTTCTTGCCTTGTGGCAGGCATCGTACAGCTCCTCCAGGGGAACCAGCTCCTCATGGGCGGCCACCTGGAACACGGAGTCGGCGGAGGTATAGATGATCCACTTGCCGGTGTCCAGATGCTCCTGACCATAATCCCGGATCACGTCGGTGCCGGAATAGGGCAGGTTGCACAGGCAGCCCCGGCCGGTGGCCTCCTCAAAGGCCTTCAGCACTTCCTCGGGGAAGCCGTTGGGGTAAGTGGGAAGCGGATTGGGAGAGATCACGCCGGCGATCTCCCAATGGCCGATGGTGGTGTCCTTGCCCATGGAACGCTCGGCAAGCCGTGCCACCGCTCCGGTGGGGTTCTCCACGGTGCCCAGGAAGCTCTGGCCATCAATATTGCCGATGCCCAGGCTCACCAGGTTGGGGATATGCAGATATTCAGAGGACGCGCAGCTTTTCAGGGTATGCACGCCCACATCACCGAAGGACTCAGCATCCGGCATGGCACCGGCACCGCATGAGTCCAAAACAATTAAGAATACACGTTTCATAAATTCACCTCAACACAAGCTCAATCGATATATGGGCTTTGCCCATTCGATATATTGCTCCGCAATTCGATATCGCTTCGCGTCGATATGATATAAATTTCTCTCGCCCCCCGGGGCATATCGCGTGGCACCACATATCGAATGCCGCGCATATATCGAAAATTTCGTCAGAAATTTATATCGAAAGCGACGGATGTCGCTTACTTACCCTCCATGGCAACTGCCACGTCCGGGGACATAATGTCCATCTCTTCCAGAAAAATCACTTAATGAACACGCTGGTCGTCAGATTCTCCCGGAGTGCCTGTTCCGCGGATTCTGACCAGTCAAGATACCATTTTCTGCCCATCAGGCCCTTTGCCATCCGGGTTGCCACATCAGAATCCGTGCCCCGGATGCTGTCACTGAGGTGCAGTTCCTGTTTCTGTTTTCTTCTCCGGGTGGTTCGGTCCATGCTCCGTTCCCGGAGTTCCTCGGCAGCAATCCGGGACAGATAGATTCCTGCGCTGCGGGTTTGGGTATATCGGCCTTTGTTCCAGCCATACTCCGCATCCGTGATAACCACTGTGGCAATATCACAGGCTGCAATTTTGCGGAACACCACCGGGCCGATGCAGAATTTCACCCAGTCCCGGCTGACCCGAACCGTATGCAGAGGCCGTGCCGTCATCCAGATCCAGAACAGCAGAAAACCGTACCAGAACAGAAGAAACAATGTGATAAAAACGGCAGAACCATACTCCATTTCCCAAACAGGAAATACCCAGCCGGTAAAATCCCGGGTCATCCCCTTCAGCGCCATAAACAGTATGAACAGTCCCCACAGGGAGAACAGACTGGCAATGGGCGGAACCCGAAACCTTCTTAACCTCTGTTCGGTTTCGATCCTGTCAGCAGAATACACAGCCTTAGCGGCCCTCCATGGCAACTGCCACGTCCAGAGCCACCTTCATCATGGTGGTGAAAGAGTTCTGGCGCTCCTCGGCGGTGGTTTCCACGCCCTTCAGAACGTGGTCGGAGATGGTGCAGATGCACAGGCCGCGCTTGCCGTAACGGGCGGCATTCATATACAGGGCGGCGGCTTCCATTTCCAGAGCCATGACGCCCATCTTCTTCAGACCGTAGACGCTGTCCAGGCCTTCGGGAACGTCCACATGGTCGCCGTAGAACACATCGGAGGAGTTGACATTGCCCACGTGATAGGTGGCGCCGTGGTTCTCGGCGGCCTTCACGGCCTCGCTCAGCAGCTCGTAGCTTGCAATGGGAGCGAAATGGCCGGGCAGATGGAACTGGCTCATCCAGTTGGAATCGGTGCAGGCACCCTGGGCGATGACCAGGTCGTAGAGGTTGATGTTGTCCTGAATGGAGCCGGCGGAGCCAACCCGGATGATGTTCTCCACGCCGAAGAAGTTGAACAGCTCATGGGAGTAGATGCCGATGGCAGGCATACCCATGCCGGAAGCCATAACGGAAACCTTCACGCCCTTGTAATAGCCGGTGTAGCCGTTGACGCCGCGGACGTTGTTGACCAGCACGGGATTCTCAAAGAAATTCTCCGCGATGAACTTGGCACGGAGGGGATCGCCGGGCATCAGCACGGTCTTGCCGAAGCCGATCTCATTCTGAACATTGATATGGGGGGTAACAGCAAAATTGGACATGTTATTTCTCCTTTTTAATTACAAATTACTAGTTACAAATTATAAATTCAATTGATTGCTCTGGGGATAGTGTTTGCAAATTGCGGTCAGTATTTTCAAGATTTCCACCAAATCTCCATGTATACTTTGGAATTCCCTGTCCGTAATATATTGTGTTTGATGGAGCAGCTTCAGCCAGTATTGGGTTTCATTTGCTTCTTTTAGTGCGATTTTCATCTTCGAAACAAAATCTGCTGTGCTTTGCGCCCGCTGCGCTTCTGCGATATTCGCGCCGATACTTGTGCCGCTTTTATACACCTGCCTGGAAATAACATATTCTTTCTTTTTCTCGGACAAATATCTGTAAAGATTAACAATTCTTATAGAAAACGCAAAACTTTTTTGCACAATTATGTTTTTCTTCATAACCGCTGTGTCCGCAATTTGTAAATTATCATTTGTAATTATAAATTAGTAAGTGCCATCGTTTGCCAGTCCCTTGGCGATCTTAACAATGCGGGAGGTGCCCAGACGGGACGCGCCCAGGGAAATGAACTTCTCCGCGTCGTCCAGGGTGGCAATGCCGCCGGCGGCCTTGATCTTCACATGGGGGGCCACGTGCTTGGCAAACAGCTCCACATCAGCAAAGGTCGCGCCTGCGGTAGAGAAGCCGGTGGAGGTCTTGATATAGTCCGCACCGGAATCGGAGACGCACTTGCACAGGGCGATCTTTTCTTCATCGGTGAGCAGGCAGGTTTCGATGATGACCTTCAGCAGCTTGCCGTTGCAGTGATTCTTGATGGCACGAATTTCCTCGGTGATTTCGTCCCACTTTGCTTCCTTGGCCCAGCCGATGTTGATGACCATATCGATCTCATCCGCGCCGTTCTCCACAGCGTCAAAAGCCTCCAGGCACTTGACCTTGGTGGTGGAGTAGCCGTTGGGGAAGCCGATGACGGTGCAGATCGCTAATCTGTCGCCCACATACTCCTTGGCCTGCTTAACGAAGCTGGCAGGGATGCAGACAGAGGCGGTTTCATACTTCATGCCGTCATCGCAGATGGCCTTGATGTCAGCCCAGGTGGCAGCCTGGCCCAGCAGAGTGTGGTCGCATTTGCTTAAAATTTCCTTCAGTTCCATGATTCATTTCTCCTTTTATATTAGTTCTGTCCGTGGAGTTTGATCTTTCTGTGTTCCCGGATGCCCCGGACCCAGCATTTGTGGCACATGGCGATGTAGGAATCATTGCCGCCCAGCACCACCTGGGCACCCTCGGTGACGATGTAATTGTCAGAGTCAATCCGGGCGTTGACCGTGGCCTTGGCACCGCAGTCGCAGATGGTCTTGATCTCCTGGATGGTGTCCGCCACCTCCATGAGCCGACGGCTGCCGGGGAAGAGCTTGCACTGGAAATCCGTGCGCAGACCGAAGCACATCACAGGGATATTATATTCATCCACGATGGAACGAAGCTGATCGATCTGCCCGGGCTCCATGAACTGGCACTCGTCCACAATGATCACATCGCACCTGCCGCGCATCACTTCACCGAACTGGGCGAACACATCCATCTCCGGGGTGATGATCTCTACCTGAGCCTGGAGGCCGATGCGGCTGCGGAGGATATCCGCGCCGTCCCGGACATCGGCGCTGGGCTTGATAAGCCAGACCTTCATGTCATTTTCTTCATAATTGTATTTGGTGATCAGAGCCTGGGCGGTTTTGCTGGAGCCCATGGCACCGTATTTGAAGTACATCTTCGCCATTGCAGTATTTCCTTCCTTGTAACCGGTTATCCCCGGTGATTCTTTTCCGGACGCCAGCCCAGATCATAGGAGGCCCGCTCCGCCGCCTGCTTCACAGCGTTGATGGCGGTCTTGTCCGCGCCAAGCTGGCCTGCCGTCTGGATGCCCACCACGCCGATGGCGTAGCTGCACCGTCCGTCGCTGGTGTATACCGGCGCGCCCACACTTTGCAGGCCTGCCCGGTATTCGCCCCGTTCCATGGAGTAGCCAAGCTCCCGGGTCAGGGCAAGCTGGGAGGACAGTCCCTCCCAGGTGGTGATGGTATTGGGGGTCAGACGGGCCATACCTTTGCGGCTTAGGATTTCCCTTGCCTGTTCCTCCGGCATGGCAGCCAGAATACATTTTCCCTGGGAGGAGCAGTGCAGCGGAATCCGTGTTCCAGGCTCCGAGGACACCCGGAAGCCGGACCGGGGTTCCACACACTCCACCAGGATCAGCTCATCGCCGCTGAGCCTGGCAAGATAGGCACTCTCCCCCGCGCTCTGCGCAAGCTCCTCCAGCCTGGGCCGGGCAATGCCCACCACATCCCAGCCGGCGGCAACGGCGCTGCCCAGCTCAAACAGGTGGTAGCCCAAACGGTAGCGCCCGTCGGACTTGTCCTGCTCCACCACGGCAGTTTCCACCATAGACGAAAGCAGTCCGTGGACGGTGCTTTTCGCCCAGCCGGTTTTCTGAACCAATTCCGTCAGGGCCAGGCTTCCGCCGGCCTCCCAGAAGCAATCCAGGAGCCGGATGGCTTTTTCCACAGAATGTACGCTTCTTCCCTGTCCGGACATAACAATCCCTCCAATTCCAATTCGTTGTTATCTATTATGATACAGCAGACTGCAAAATTCAAGTGCTATTTGTGAATTTTACAGAACCATTATTCCGCTATGGCGAACTGCGCCCGGTACCAATTCCTGCGCAGTCCCATCCGGCGATTGAAAAAAAACGCTTTCTATGATATAGTAGCGTCAAACCTTGATTTTGGAGGAACAATCCATGAAAACACTGCTGCATACCTGCTGCGCCCCCTGCGCAAATCAGTGCATTGATGTGCTTCAGGGGGACGGTCTGGAGGTCACCGCCTACTGGTACAATCCCAACATCCATCCCTTCACCGAATACCGGGCCCGGCGGAACTGTCTGAGAGATTACTGCGCGTCCATTGATCTGCCTCTGATTGAGCGAAATGACTACGGCCTGCGGCCCTTTGTCCGGGAGGTGGCTCCGGATATCGCCGGACGGTGCGTAAAGTGCTATGAGATCCGGCTGTTCGATGTGGCCCGGGCGGCGGCGGAGGGGGGCTTCGACAGTTTTACCTCTTCCCTGTTCATCTCCCCCTATCAGAAGCACGAGCTGATGCGTGAAGTGGCCGAGCGCGCCGCCTTCGAATACGGCGTAAAATTTGAATACCGGGATTTCCGTCCCTATTTCCGGGCAGGCCAGGAAAAGGCCCGGGAGCTGGAAATGTACATCCAGAAATACTGCGGCTGCGTGTTCTCCGAGGAGGAACGGTATCTGAAGGCAAAGAAGATCATCCCCTGAGCGCCGTCCATGTAATTTCTTACAAAAAAGGTTGCGTTGAGGAAAATCCTGTTGTATAATTAGCTTGTCAATCTACGGACAGTATGTCCGCACCATTATTTTTACAATTATCTGGAGGTAACGTGTCATGTTCAATGCAATGATTGAGACTCTGAAGGCCAATCCCCGTTCCATCGTTTTCACCGAGGGCCATGACGCCCGTATTCTGGAGGCTACCGCCCGTCTGAAGGCTGACGGCTTCCTGAAGGTCATCCTGGTCGGCAACGTCGATGAGGTCAAGGCCAACGCTGCAAAGGGCGGCTTCGACATCGAGGGCGTGGAGATCCTGGATCCCGCAACCTACCCCGAGATGGACGCCATGGTCGAGAAGATGGTCGAGCTGCGCAAGGGCAAGATGAGCGCTGAGGACTGCCGCAAGGCTCTGTCCAAGGGCAACTACTTCGGCACCATGCTGGTGAAGATGGGCTATGCTGACTCCCTGCTGGGCGGCGCTACCTACTCCACCGCTGATACCGTCCGTCCTGCTCTGCAGATCGTCAAGACCAAGCCCGGTTCCCACCTGGTTTCCTCCTGCTTCATCATGGTCCGCGGCGAAGAGAAGCTGGCTATGGGCGACTGCGCCATCAACCTGGGCTACGAGGACAAACTGGACAAGGAAGGCAACGTGGTTCTGTCCGCTGCCAAGCAGCTGGCTGAGGTCGCCATTGAGACTGCCAACACCGCAAAGGTCTTCGGCATCGACCCCAAGGTCGCTATGCTGAGCTTCTCCACCAACGGCTCCGGCAAGGGCGGCACCGTCAAGCTGTCCCACGACGCCACCATCGAGGCCAAGGCTATGGCTCCCGAGCTGGCCATCGACGGCGAGATGCAGTTCGACGCAGCCGTCGCTCCCGAGGTCGGCCAGCTGAAGTTCCCCGGCTCCCCTGTCGCAGGCTACGCCAACACCTTCGTCTTCCCCACCATCGAGGCTGGCAACATCGGCTACAAGATCGCACAGCGTCTGGGCGGCTACGAAGCTCTGGGCCCCATCCTGCAGGGTCTGGCTGCTCCCATCAATGACCTGTCCCGCGGCTGCAACGCTGAGGAAGTCTACAAGATGGCCATCATCACCGCCGCAATGGTGTAATTTCAGAGTTTCCGAAACAAAATGTGCCGGTCGGGTTATCCCGACCGGCATTTTTTATCACTATTTTGTAAAGTTTGTTATATCTCTGCTGCTTCCGCGGAAAGGAGCATGGGCAGCAGAACCTCCACCCGGAAGGTATGGTCGGTTCTGGACTGATTGAATTCACCGCCCATGGCTGTCACAAGCTTGTGACAGGTTTTCAGTCCGATGCCGTTGCGCTCCACCTGCACAGGCCGGGGCGCGATGTGGTTTTCCATGGACACCGTCAGCTCCTCCTCTTCCTGGCGGATGGTCACCAGAATCGGATGCTCTGGATCGGCGTATTTGTTCACATTGGAGATCAGATTGTCAAAGACTCTCCGCAGATGGGTCAGATCCACCTTCAGATTGCCGGAAATCTCCCCTTCATGTACCAGCTCCATCTGGAAGCCCCTCTGGCTCAGATTGAGCTGATGCTCCATCATGATCTGCTCAATGAGCATGGCCGCGTCGAAAAGCTCCGGGGACTGATCCACCGTGGGCTTGCCGAACACCAGGAAAAAGCCGAACAGCTCGTCGGTCAGGCCCTTCAGCCGCCGGGCGTTGTTTTTGCAGATTTCCAGGTAAGCCTTTCGATCCTCCGGGGAAAGGGCTTCGTCGGAAATCACTTCCAGATAGCCCATCAGCGCCGTCAGAGGGGTGCGGACATCGTGGGAGATGGCGGTGATCAGCTGGGTGTTTGCCTGCCAGGCTTCCTCCTCCCGGCGGAGCTTGTCAATGATGGAAAGACGCATATTGTCCACATCCATGGCAAGCTGGCCGATTTCATCCTGGCTCATGGGACGAATCCGCATCTGCAAATCGCCCTGGCTGACCTGGCGTACCTGGCGGCTCAGAGTCTGAACCGTTCGTGTCATGTACTGGTCATACAAAAGCACCGTTGACAGGAACACAATCACCGCCAGCAGCAGCGAGGCCGTCACCACAGCGGCAACATACAGCCAGGTATAGCTGTCATACAGCGCCACAACATGGACGCCATCGGCAAAGTTCACCGGGTACTCCCGGACGCCATCGGACAGCTCTCCTGCCCGGATCACCAGGCCAAGCTCGTTGGAAATCAGCACCGCTCCCTCGGCGGTGGAGCTGACTGTGGAATTCATGCCGTAAACCGTGACCTCGATGTGCTGACGCTCCCGGTTCCAGTTTCCGATGGCGTTCACATCGGTGGAAGCAATCTGATTGGAGGATACATACTCCCGGAAGGACTGTATCTCCTTGCCCAGCCGGGTATCCATTGCGGAGCTGGACAGGAAGAAATGGTCCACCACCTTGCCTCCCACCAGAAAACTGGCCAGAAAGGTCAGCACTGCCAGCGCAAAAGCAAAGCAAACCGCCGCCATCAGCTTGAAGGTCATGGAGTGGAATCGTTTGCGCTCAGCCAAAGCGATACCCCTTTCCCCATACGGTGCGGAGGAGCTTCGGATTGGCAGGGTCTGCTTCCAGCTTTTTGCGCAGATTCAGAATGTGTACCATCACCGTATTGTTGGAGGAGGGCATATATTTCTCTCCCCACACCCCTTCGTAAACCCGGCAGACATCCACAGTCTGGCCCTGGTTCTGGAAGAAGAACCGCAGAATGGCAAATTCCTTGTCCGTCAGCTCGATTCGTTTGCCGCCCCGGAGGACACAGCTGTGTTCCTCGTCCAGCTGTAGGTCATTTCCATCCACCGTTTCCTTCTTGCCCTTATAGATCCGGTAGCGCCGGGTCAGGGATTCCACCTTCATGATCAGCTCATCCTGGGAAAAGGGCTTGACCAGGTAATCGTCACCGCCGGAGCCGTAGGCTTCGATTTTATCGTCCACCGTACCCTTGGCGGTGAGAAACAGCAGGGGCACCGTGGAGAATTTCCGGATCTCCTCACAGGCCTGGACGCCGGAAAGTCCCGGCATCATAATGTCCATGATCACCAGATCCACCCGGTTGTCTCCCCGGAGCAGATCCACCGCTTCATCACCGGAGGCGGCTTCAATCACATCATACCCCCGGTTGGTCAGCAGAATCCGGAGAAGGCCCCGGAGGTCGGGTTCGTCATCCACAGCAAGAATGCGAATTTTGTCAGACATCACTTCATCGCTCCTTCCTTTTTCTTTTATTCTACCACAAATTTCCGAAAAATACAGAGCGTTAAGAATTTTTAAGACTTTCCCGAAAGCAAAAAAATCCGCCCCGGTTGATCCGGGACGGCTTCGGCTTATATTCTCTTTTCGCAGAGGAGCCTCTGTATACCATTCTAACCAGCATGGGAGCGGAACGTCCGTCGCGCGTTCGGGGGCGGACATTAACAATAAATCAGAACACAAGCCATCGCGCACCTTCCTTTTCTCCTCCGGATTCCCGGGGAACCCTGTACAGCCGTTGACAGGCCGTGTATAATGAAGAAGAATGGGTGTCGTGCGCAACGGTTGGTATTATATCCCAGAGCAATCAAAAACGCAAGCCCAATTTCCGATGAATTTCGTAAAAAAACTAAGGAATCTCTGAATAAATCGTCTGCGGCAGCTGACGGATCTTTTGACCCAACTTTTCCGTTTGCAAACCGGGAAATACACAAAGTATTCCTCCGCTTTCCAAACTTCAATTTGGGCCAAAATCTCTCGCCATCTGCTCTTGCCGATTGAATCAGAGCTTCCCCAATCCTTGATTTGGTGATATTGACATGAGATTTTCTTTTTATACCCTTGGCTGTAAGGTCAACCAGTATGAGACACAGGCCATGGAGCAGCTCCTCCGGGGGATGGGCCATGAAATCTGCGGCTTCGAAGAAGCCTGCGACGGCTACATCATCAACACCTGCTCCGTCACCGCCGTTTCCGACAAAAAAAACCGGGCGGTGATCCGCCGGTGCCGCCGGGAGCATCCCCAGGCCCTTATCGGCGTCTGCGGCTGCTACTCCCAGCACGATCCTGCCGCCATTGAAGCCCTTGGGGTGGATGTGGTCTCCGGCAGCGGCGGACGGGAGGAATTTCTGAACATGATGCTCAGCGCCATCGCTGACCGGCAGAAGCGGACACAGGTGGACAACGCCCTTGGCCGGAGAAGCTTTGAGGTTCTGCCTGCCGGCGGTCTGTCCCAGCGGACCCGGGCCATGATCAAGGTCCAGGACGGCTGCGTGAATTTCTGCTCCTACTGCATCATCCCCTATACCCGGGGCCCTGTCCGGTCCGCGCCGCTGGAGCTGGTGGTGGAACAGGCAAAACAGCTTGCGGAGGAGGGCTTCCGGGAGATCGTGGTCACGGGCATCGAGATTGCCTCCTGGGGCGTGGATCTGCCTGGAAAGCCCGGGCTGGTCATGCTGCTCCGGGCCATCTGCGAAGCGGTTCCCGGTCTCCGGGTTCGGCTGGGTTCCCTGGAGCCCCGGATCATTACAGAAGCATTCTGCCGGAGTCTTGCCGGATACGACAATCTGTGTCCCCATTTCCATCTGTCCATGCAGTCCGGTTCTGACACAGTGCTGGCGCGGATGAAGCGGAAGTATGATACCGCCCGGTATTATGAAAGCGTGAAGCTGCTCCGGGAGTACTTCCCCGGCTGCGCCATCACCACGGATATGATCGTGGCCTTCCCCGGAGAAACGGAGGAGGAATTCGGTGAGAGCCTGGCCTTCATGGAGAAGGTGGGCTTCGCGGAAATGCACATCTTCCCCTACTCCCGTCGTCCCGGCACCCCTGCGGACAAAATGCCAGGACAGCACCCCAACGCGGTGAAGGAGGACCGGAGCCGCCGGGCCATCGCTGTGGCGGACTCCATGAATCTGGCTTTCCGGCAGGCCATGGAGGGCCAGGTGGTGCAGGTGCTGTTTGAGGAGCAGTCAGGCCCCTTTGCCACCGGCCATGCCCCCAATTATGTCCGGGTCTATGCCCCCGGTAAGAATTTGCACAATCAGATTCGCTTCGTCCGGATCTCCGGCCCCTGTCTGGACGGTGTACAGGGCGAAATCCTTTGTCAAAATCAGGCGTAACCGGTTGCATTTTCCTGGTTTTAGTGGTATAATTACAATTTAAGAAGATATTTCATCCAGGAGGTGCTGCCTATGCGGCGACTGATCGCTTTGCTTCTTTGCCTGTTTCTCCTGTCTGCCACTGTCTACGCTGACAATGCCGTAACCATGGCCCAGTCCACCGCTTCGGTGAACCAGACCGGCGCCTGTCAGATCACCATGACCGTGACCATCCGGCTGGATACCGCTGTCCGGGATCTGGTTTTTCCCATCGGCACGGATGTGTCCGGCGTAACGGTAAACGGAAAAAAGGCGTCTTTGAAAAATGACAACGGCATTACTGCCATCAGCCTGAAGGAACTGGGCAGTCAGACCGGTCTTTTCAGTCTGACCATTCATTATACCGCCAACCAGGTTGTCACCACCGACCCGGAAACGGGAAAACAGACTGTCACCGTTCCCCTGCTCTACGGCTTCCGGTATCCGGTGGAGGCTCTGCAGTTCTCCGTCACCATGCCGGGACTGTTTGACGCGGAGCCTGTGTTCTACAGCGGCTACCATGAGCAGGATATTGAGCGCAGTCTGACTTATACGATCAACGGTGCCACCATCACCGGCTCCATCACCGCCCGGCTGAAGGACAGCGAAACCCTGTTTTTGCAGCTGGACGCGCCGGAGGGAATGTTCCCCCGGGAGCGTGCCGCCGGCGGCAGTCTGGTGTTTGACACCTGGGCCATGATCGTCCTGGGCGGTCTGGCACTGCTTTACTGGATGGCATTCCAGAGCCGGCTGCCCATTTTGCCCACCTATCGTGCCACAGCCCCGGAGGGTATCTCCGCCGGCGCGGTGGGCAGCTATCTGAACCGGTTCCCTGCGGATCTGACGCTGATGGTCGTTCACTGGGCCCAGCTCGGTTATCTGATCATTCAGCCCGACGGCAACGGACGGGTTCTGCTTCACAAGAAAATGGAAATGGGCAACGAGCGCTCGGGCTTTGAGCAAAAGACCTTCCGCAAGCTCTTCGGCAAAAAACAGCTGGCCGATGCCACCGGTCAGCGCTACGCCGCCCTCCGGGATGAAACCGCCAGGATTTCCCGTCGGTTCAGCGCAGGCTTCCGCAAGGGTGCGGCAGGAATGCTCCTGTTCCGGCTTCTGTGCAGCGGCGTGGCCCTGTTCGCCGGTGTGGCTGTGGGCGACTGCGTGACCAGCTCCCCGATGTGGCGAGTCTTCTGGATGGTGGTCATCGGCGGTGTGTTCGCCGGTGGCTCCTGGATGATTCAGGAGGGTTTCCGGCATCTGCGCCATCCCGGAAAGGCCAAGGCCCTGGTCAGTCTGGCCATCGCAGTGGGTATGCTGGTGATGGGACTGATGGTTCCTGCCGGTCTGATGTTTGCCGCCATTGCCGCAGGCACTTCCCTGCTGGCGGGACTTATGGTTTTCTACGGCGGCAAGCGCACCGACAACGGCGCCCGGATTTACGGCGAGCTGCTGGGTCTGCGGCGGTACATGGGCCGGGTTGCCAAGTCCGAGCTTGGGCGGATTCTCCGGTCCAATCCCAATTATTACTATGAGCTTGCCCCCTTTGCCCTTGCCATGGGTATGGACAAGAAATTCGCTTCCCGGTTCGATAACCTCCATCTGACCGGCTGCGGCTGGCTCCTTTCGGGAATGGCATCCCCCAGAACCGCCGGTGAGTGGTATCTGCTCCTTCGGGAAACGGTGGAGGCCATGAACGCCCTGTCCGATCTCCCGGCACGTGACCGGCGGTAATACTAATTCTTGATAGAACGGCCTAGATGCTCAGCGAGGATAAATTGTGCCAGAAAAGGCCGACGACGACGGTGGGCTGTCGCCCACCTAGGAGGAGAACGCATTCTGGTGCAATTTAGGCCGGTGAGCGTCAGGCT
>JAFVWL010000097.1 GCA_017501695.1 Oscillospiraceae bacterium | reverse complement strand
TGAGGACCCAGATTTAGAATGATCTGTTTTTTGGAAACCATATCTCCGTTCTTGTTAGGCCCACGGACGGCATGAACAAGGCGAAGATAAGGTTTGCCGTTGTTCTTGATAGCTTCAATATGCAAAGTGATGTCACTCCTTTTGAAAGAAAACGATATAACCACAAGGCAATTATAACATAAGCGTACAAAAAAAGCAAGAGAAAGTTTAAAAATTCTCTTGCTTTTTTCAAACTATTTCAAAATGAGTATCCGAAAAGTTCTAAATATCAATAGCTTGTTTTTTCGAAAGTGGCAAAGTCGGGAGAATCATTATGTGCCCGGAACAATGTATTGCTCCGGGCATGCTTTCTGATGCACTTATGATGCAGTTATGATATACTATATCCGTAGTACATTCGGAGGTGTCACATCATGATCCGTATTCTGATTGTTGAAGATGAGGTTCCAATTTCAGATTTGCTGAAGATTACACTTTCGGGGGAAGGGTATTCCTGCGTCTGTGCCTATGATGGTTTGAAAGCATCGGAGATCCTGGCAAAGGAACAATTTGACCTTGTTTTGCTGGATGTGATGCTTCCGGGGATTGACGGATTTGAGCTGATGGAATACATTCGTTCCATTGACACCCCGGTGATCTTCATTACTGCCAAAAGCGCTGTTGCAGACCGGGTCCGGGGGCTGAAGCTGGGAGCTGAGGACTATATTGTCAAGCCCTTTGAAATTCTGGAATTGCTGGCTCGTGTGGAGGGGGTACTCCGCAGGCACGGGAAGCTGGACGACACGATCCCGATCGGAGGCCTGACCATCAACGCAAAATCCATGGTCGTCCTCCGGGATGGCATTGAGATCCCATTAACGAAAAAGGAATATGAGATCCTTCTACTGTTCGCCCGGAATCCGGGAATCGTGCTGTACAAAAGCCAGATATATGAACGGGTCTGGGGCGATGACTATCCGGATAGCACCCGGACCGTAGAGCTTCATGTCCAGCGAATGAAAAAGAAAGTGGGCTGGCAGGATATGATCAAACCCGTTTTCGCCCTTGGGTATCGATTGGAGGTGTCGCCGTGAGCTACCGGCCGAAACTGGCGGTGATCATGGTTCTGGTGATCGCAGTTTCCTTTGGCATCGGCGGCGGTGCGCTGATTACGGCATCCTTTGAAGCAAGCCTGGAGGAACAGATCAACGCTGCTCTGGATGACCATGAGAATCTTCGGGAACGGATCTGGCTGATTTGCTCCATCGCCGGAGCGGATACCCAATCGCTGTCTCAGCTGGAACTGGGACGGATGCAGGGTCTTTCCGTTCATGGAACAGATGGTACGATTCTGCTGGATATCGTTCCGGAATGCCTGAATACTGGACTTCTTCCTGTACCGGAACAGAATGCGTGTGTGTATGTCCAGCGGGAGGATGCGTATGGCTACGGATTGCTGATCCGAAGCCTCCTGATTTGGGAGGATACCACCTTCGATATTCTTGTCCGGTATGACATGTCTTCCTGCTATGCCGCCCGGCGCATCCAGATTGAACTGTTTCGCAAGATTTACGCAGTTGTGATCGGAATCGGCATTCTCACCGCGCTGATCATCTCATGGAGCATGACCCGGAAGTTGAAACGCATTTCCCACACCGCCCGGGCCATCCAGCAGGGGGATTTGAGTGCCAGATCCGGCGTTGACGGGCAGGATGAATTTGGCCTGTTATCCCAAGACTTCGATGCCATGGCAGAAAGCCTGCAATCCAGCATCAATCGAATCCAATCCGAAATGGCCCGGCAGGAGGCATTTATGGGTGCCTTCGCCCACGAACTGAAAACTCCCATGACTGCCATCATCGGGTATGGTGATCTGCTGCGCCGGGACAATCTACGGGATGAAACCCGGCTGATGGCGGCAGAGTATATCGTATCCGAGGGAAAACGTTTGGAGCGGCTTTCGCATAAACTGCTGGAACTGCTTCTGCTCCAGAACGAAGAGATACAAATGGCAGAGCAATCCCTGCCTGACATGATTGCCGATGTGCAAGCCATGGTTGCGCCGCTGATGGAGGAACGGGGAATTGTATTTCATTGTCGATGCGATTCCGGTACGGTATGTTTGGAGCCGGATCTGATCCGTGCGCTCCTGTACAATCTTCTGGACAACGCCATGAAGGCCATCGATGCAGACGGTGTCATCACCTTGTTTTGCGAACGTTCCGACACAGCTTGTCGGTTTGTGGTTTCAGACAACGGCAGAGGAATGTCCCTGAAGGATTTGGAAAACATTACAGAAGCTTTTTACCGTGCAGACAAGGCCCGTTCCCGCAAGCAGGGCGGTGCCGGTCTTGGTCTGACTTTGTGCCGTGAGATTATTCGCATTCATCAAGGAGAACTCCATTTTTCCAGCATCCCCGGCCAGGGCACCACAGTGACCGTCACGATTCCGGCAAGGAGGGACACAGAATGAAACAATGGAAAGAGATTCTGATGATCGCCATGACTGCTGCTGTGATTCTGTTGTGCGGACAGTTCCCGGAACTGCTTGCAAAGGACAGGAAGGAAGATACCCCTCATTACCGGGAAGTCAGCCAGATTGCCTATGATCTGTCCGCACCACAGGAAGAACTACCCTTTGAGAAAAAGCTGCTTCTGCTGGAAAAGCGTAGGCTCAGCATTCCGGAAACAGATGCCGTTCTGACCCCGGATCAGGTCCTTTCCGCAGTCTATGACGGATTACAGCCCTATGTGGAACACAACCTGATTCCGCCGGGTTATTCGATCTATGATTTCAGTTGCCAGAGCTTTCTGTGCTACGATCCGGAAGATCCGGAAGTGAATAACCGTGCCTGGAATGTCACCATGTCTTACTTTCCGGACGGTACCCGTGAGCCTTCCGCACTCATGGGGGTCATTCTGGATGATGCCACGGGAACCATTTTGCAGCTCAGTTTTCATGCAGCAGGAGCTTTTATTGACAGGCCGGTTTCATCAGAGGTTGGTGTGCTGAGTTCCGTATACCTCAACAGCATACCTGTCACGGCACAAAACCTCCGTTCCATTAGTGATGAAGATAGAGGAATTCAGCATTACGGTTTGTATCCCAAAGGGATCATAGAATTCCTGCTCCATAGGGATGGATTTGAAATCTTAATCGATCCTGATGCAAATTGGATGCAGGAACCGTAGCTAGTTTGACGCACCCCTCCGCTACAATGGGTTTACCCGGTAGCGGAGGGGTTTCCTCGTTTCCGGGAATCCAGAAGAGGAGGAACGATGATGAAACAAGGAATGATCATTTTACTGGCGGTTCTGCTCCTTTTGACTTCAGGCTGCGCATTTTTACAGCCGCCTGTCACGGAACCAGGGGAAGAGACAATCGTATTTGTGCCAACAATCCCGGATACGACCACAGAACCGGTAGAATTAAACTCTGATTGGAGGCTGATTCTGGTAAACCAATGGAACAAATTGCCTGATGATTATTCTATCAACCTTACCCAACTCCGAAACGGAAATGCCATTGATGAACGGGCATATCCGGATTTGCAGGATATGATGGATGCAGCCCGGGCTGAGGGATTGTCTCCGCTCATCTGCTCATCATACCGTACGCAGGAAGAACAGGAACGCTTGTATCGGGATAAGGTAAATCACTATCTTGCAAAAGGTTACTCTCAGGAATCTGCGGAAGCGGAAGCCGGTAAATGGGTTGCGGCTCCGGGGACAAGTGAGCATCAAACCGGGTTGGCAGTTGATATCGTTGCGCTGAGCTATCAGGTGCTGGATGAACATCAGGAAGAAACCGCAGAACAGCAATGGCTGATGGAAAACGCCCATAAATACGGTTTCATTCTCCGTTATCCCACCGGGAAAAGCCACATTACCGGAGTCAGTTATGAGCCGTGGCACTATCGCTATGTAGGGAAAGAAGCCGCCCGGGAGATCTACGAACGGGATATATGCCTTGAAGAATACCTCGATCAGGTAATCATCATTCCTCCGGAAACGGAGCCGATCCCTACAGAATCCATTGAAACAGAACCTGATGTAACGGTATTATTCCCGGAATCCATTCCCCAGACAGGTGATCCCATCACGCCCCAACCCGGTGACACCACTGAAACATGGGATGCGGAGATAGCTTCAGCATATCCTGACGATTCTGCTTGCACAGACATTCAGCTTCTAGAAAAATGGCTTGCTGTGGAAGGGCTAACTTCCAAGGATCTGGATGAGCGAAATTGCGATCAGCTGATTCTGGTTTCTGCACAGTCTGATGAAGTCAGAACCATCACGGTGTGTTATGAAAGAGAAGAATCCGGCGAGTGGGTACCGGCGGAGCAACTAGGCAGAATGAATGGTTTCACCGGTTCCAACGGAATTGCCCATAATCGCAGACGAAACACCAATACCTCTCCTGCTGGTCTGTGGGCGTTGGGTACCGCTTTTGGCAATGCGGAAAAGCCCCATGGCATCCGGATGCCATGGCGGGATGTGACACCGAACTCCGATTGGGTCTGTGATGCCAATTCCATCTACTTCAACACCTGGCAGGAGCGAGATGATCCCAATTTATCCTCCGGCTGGGATTATGGCGATGTGGAGCATCTGGAGGACTATGCAACCCAATACGCCTATGCTGTTGTCATTGAATACAACACACCGCCCTATACTATCCCCGACAGAGGTTGCGCAATCTTTCTCCATTGCAGCAAAGGCCCGACGGGCGGCTGCATTGGGTTGCACGAAACGGATATGGTGGATACGCTGCTCTGGCTTGATCCGGAATGTAATCCCCATATTTTGATTACTGGTCATGAGAAATGATAATAGATGACTTCGTTGAGCAGTAACTAACAAAATACAAGAAACAAATAACGCCCTGGGTGCTATCAGAAAACAGTACCCAGGGCGAATCTATTGGTAATGCACAAAAGTAGGGGAAATATTTTTTCACATAAGATTTCAAGAATTTCTCGGCTTTATCAGGTTTGAGAGCCAATAGATACTGTTATGTGATGCCTTGTCCGTTGTAAACTATCGTGATATGGGTCAAGGTATGGGTCAGAGAATCTATCACAAAATCCCACCGAACTTTTGAACACAGAATATAAAAGAAAAGTTCCGGAATCAAAACGATTCCGGAACGATTTTGGTTGCGGAGGCAGGACTCGAACCTACGACCTCCGGGTTATGAGCCCGACGAGCTTCCAACTGCTCTACTCCGCGATGTTTGTTTGCGCTCACCTGAGTGCCTGTGTATAATACCACGGCGGTGGGGATTTGTCAACACTTATTTTTGAAAAAATGAAAAAACTTTTCCCTGCCCCGAAATGACCGGGGCAGGGAAGGGGAGATGCTCAGAAATGGGGGATTACTTTCTCTTGAACACCATAGCGCTGCGGCTGGGCAGATAGCACTTGAAGCCGGTGCGGCCGTCGGGCTGCTGCTCGGAGGTGTAGACATAGTGGGTATCCACACGGCTGTGGCCGCCGAAAACAGCGTCGTCGCTGCACAGGACGGTCTTGTACTGGCCGGCCTTGGGCATGGGCAGCAGATAGCCGTCAAAGGATTTGTAGGGGTGGAAGTTGAAGGCAAAGACCAGGCCGCCCTTTTCGTAAACGATGACCTTGTCATCCTCGTGGATCCACAGCAGGTTGGGGCCCTTGGTCAGGGTGCGCTCGGTCTTCAGCAGATCCACCATAGCCCGGTCAAACTCGTTCAGACCTTCGTAGCGCAGCTCGGGATTGTCAGTCAGACTCCACTGACGGCGGCAGTAATGGAAGCTCCATCCGTTGCCCTCACGGGGGAAGTCGATCCACTCGGGATGACCGAATTCGTTGCCCATGAAGTTCAGATAGCCCTCGCCGGCGACGCTGGCGGTGATCAGGCGGATCATCTTGTGCAGTGCCATGCCCCGGGCGATGGTTGCGCTTTCATGACCCTTCTTGGACATACCGGTGTACATCTCTGCGTCGCACAGACGGAACATCAGGGTCTTGTCGCCAACCAGTGCCTGGTCGTGGGACTCGCAGTAGCCGACATTCTTTTCCTTGGCACGGCGGATGCACAGCTCTGCCCACAGCTTACCCAGCTCCCAGTCCTCGTCCCGGCGCTCCTTCAGGGTCCGGATCCAGAAGTCGGGCATACCCATGCTCAGACGGTAGTCAAAGCCAACGCCGCCGTGGCGGATGGGCAGGCACATACCGGGCATACCGGACATATCCTCAGCCACAGTGATGGCGTGGGGATTGAGCTGGTGGATCAGCTCATTGGCCAGCTGCAGATATGTAACAGCCTCCACATGGGTGTTCATGGAGAAATACTTGTGGTTGCCATCGAAATTCACACCCAGACCGTGGTCGTGATACAGCATGGAGGTGACACCGTCGAACCGGAAGCCGTCAAAGTGGAACTCCTGCATCCAGTACTTCAGGTTGGACAGCAGGAAGTGGATGACCTCGTTCTTGCCGTAATCGAAGCACTTGGTGCCCCAGGCAGGATGGTCGCCCTTGGGGCCGTCATGGAAGAACTGCCACACAGTGCCGTCGAACATATTGATGCCCTCGGCGGTATTCTTGACAGCGTGGGAATGAACCACATCCAAAAGAACGGTGATGCCCATCTCATGGGCCTTGTTCACCAGATACTTCAGGTCCCGGGGCTGACCGAACCAGCTGGAGGGGGCGAAGAAGTTGGAAACCTGATAACCGAAGGAGCCGTAGTAGGGATGCTCCATGATTGCCATGATCTGAATGGTGTTGTAGCCGGCCTTCTTGATCCGGGGCAGGGTGTAGTCAGCGAATTCCCGGTAGGAGCCTACCTTGCCCTCCTCCTGGGCCATGCCGATGTGGCACTCGTAGATGAAGGGGGTCTTTTCGGGACGGAAGTTCTCGTCGGTCCAGTCAAAGCGGGTCCGGCTGTCCACGACCTCGGCGCAGAAGGCGGTGGTAGCCTTGTCCTGCACAACACGGCGGGCGTACAGAGGGATATGCTCGGTACGGGTGAAGTTGTAGTCAACCACGGTCTTGACCTTGCAGCCTTCCCACAGGGCGTTGTCGCCCTCCAGATAGAGCTCCCAGTTGCCGCCGGGCAGCTTCTTCATGGGGTGGCTGGTCTGGTTCCAGTTGTTGAACTCACCCTCCAGGTAGAGCTGATAGGCAGAGGGTGCCCACTCGCGGTAGACCCAGCCGCCCTCCACATGGTGGATGCCGTAATATTCATGGGCATTGGCGAAGTCGGACAGGGTAGTGCCCCGCTTCACCAGCTCCTTTTTCTTCTTCTTATACAGATCCATTCTGAGGTTGATATCTCCCTCAAAATGCTTCAGACTGGGATCAAATTCGATGATCTTGTAAGACATTGGAAATAACCTCCTGTAATCGTTCAGATGGAATGGGGATTGCGCATTACTTGCTGATCATACTTTACCAAATTCATCTTCCCTTGTCAAGAAGGGAGGATGTGCATTTTTAACAAAGGATGTATCTTTGTATATCACTTTGCTGTGGATTGATACGGAAAAGAAGTTGCGCAATCGATTGACCATTCCGGCGAAAAATTCGGATTTAGAATAGGTTTTGGTAAATAAACGGATGTTATTCCAGCCGCAGGCAGGCCTGGCTTCCGCCGGTGCGATCCTTGGTCACCAGAATCTGACGGTCAATGCGCTCCTTCAGCTCTGCCACATGGGAAATGATGCCCACCAGGCGGTTTCCGGAGGAGAGGTCGGACAGGGCCTTCATGGCCTGGCGCAGGGATTCCTCGTCCAGGGAGCCGAAGCCCTCGTCCACAAACATGGCATCCAGCCGCACACCGCCGGCCTGGGCCTGAATCTGCTCGGAAAGACCCAGGGCAAGGGACAGGGATGCCTTGAAGGCCTCACCGCCGGACAGGGTTTTGACACTGCGCACGGTGGCGTTGTAGTGGTCGATGACGTTCAGATCAAGTCCTGTCTGCTTGTTCTTCTGTCCGGGCTCTGTGTTTCGGATCAGTTCGTACTGGCCGCCGGACATGACCATGAACCGGGTGTTGGCCCGGGCGATGATCCGGTCAAAGAAGGTGGTCTGGACGAAGGTTTCCAGCATCAGCTTTTCCTTTCCGGGCACATTGCCGTTGGCGGTGTTGGACAGGGTCCGCACCCGGGTGTAGCGCCGCTGGGTGTCCTCCAGCTCCCCGGCGATCTGGGCCAGATGGCTCCTGGATACCCGGTTGGCATCCAGCCGGACGGACAGGGCGGTGTGGCTCCGGCGCAGGGTGTCCAGTACAGCGCTGATCTGCTCCAGCGCAGGGGTCAGTGCCTCCGGATCACCTGTGGGAAGGGAATCAATCTGCTGGGCGCAGCTATCTGCCTGGCCCCGGAGCTGGCTGATGGTGTTCAGAATTCTGTCGTGGCCCGTTCTTGCTTTTTCCAGAGCCTGATCCATGGAAGCAATCTGACCGCGGAGCGTTTGAATCCGATCCAGGGTGTTTGCCCGGGTCATACCGCTGAGGGGCGCGCGGAGCTTCTCCAGGGTCTGGAGACTGTTGGCAATGTCCGCGTTCCGGGCGGCAAGCTCCTGACGGGTGGTGCTTTCCTCCTGTGTTTGCCGGGACAGACGGTCATCCAGCTCCGGAATGGTCTGTTCCAGCTCCTGCTTTCTGCGCAGCTGCGCTACCAGGGCTTTCTTCCGGGCGGTCAAAGTCTGATAACGGCTTATAGCCTCTGCCTCTGCCCCGGGAAGCACTGCTTCCAGTGCCTCAGGCTCTGTGTTCAGCAGTTCCAGGCCGGTCTGACGGACATCCGCCTGGGCGGTGCTGAACCGTTCATTCCAGCGAAGGGCCTCCAGACTTGCTTCAGATGCCCGGTTCCGGGCCAGGTCAGAGCGTTCCTGGAGTGTTTTCAGCTCCTCCTCAGTGGGCGCGTGGAGGGGTGCCTGGGCAGGAGAGGGATGGTGGGGGGAGCCGCAGACCGGGCAGGCCACGCCGGGCTCCAGAAGCCGGGCCAGTACACCGGCCTGGGCATCCAGGAACAGCTTGTTAGCCCGGATATAGGCAGCGGATGCCTGTTCCGCCTGCCCGGAAGCCTCCAGATAGACCTTCTGCATCCGGTTTCTCTTCCGATTCAGATCGGACAGTGCGGCAAGCTTTGCTTTCAGACGGTTCAGCCCGTCCAGATGATTCTGGGCTTCTGCCAGGGCGGCTTCATTCCGTGCCTGCTCCGCCCCGGTATCCAGAAGGGCGGAGAGGGAAGCGCGAAGGGCTTCCAGCTCCTGTTGTCCCTGGGTGATGACGGCAGAGAGCTGGAGCTGCCGGGATTTCAGCAGTTCAGTCTGGGAAACGAGCTTCCGGTGGTTCTGCTCCGCCTGGGCGAGCTCCGCAAATTGGGGAAGCAACGCCTCCAGGGCAGCGGTGCCGGACAGAAGCTGATCCCGTTCCGGATTCCGGGCCTGCTGCTGTTCGAGGATGCCCTTCGCGTCTGTAAGGGCAGACTGCTTTTCTTCAATCTGAAGGTTCAGCGCGGCAAGACGCTGTTCCAGGCTCCGTCTGCTCCGGATCTGGTTCAGCTGGCCGGAAAGCTCTGCCTGGGCCTTTGTCTGGGACTCAATGGCTTCCGCGGTTTCTGTCAGCGCCTTCTCATCTCCATCGATCTGCTCCGACAGCAGGGAAAGGACCTCATCCATTGGAGCCTCCGGATTCTGAAGCAGCCCGGAAAGTGCGGAGTCCTGGTCGGCGCGGATCAGGGCCCGGTGCTGATCCCGGCTGTTTCGCAGAACCTGGCACTGGCGGTTCAGCTCTGCGGATTCCGCTTTCAGCCGCTCCTGGAGAATCTGATAGGGGGCGGTGTGGAAAATCTGACGGAAGATCTTCTGCCGCTCCTCGGTGGAGGCCATCAGCAGCTTCAGGAAATCACCCTGGGCGATCATGGCGATGGAGCAGAACTGATCCTTGTTCACACCCAGAATTTCCTCGATCTTCTGCGTGACCTTTTTGGTCTGGGTCACGGTCCGTCCGTCGGGCAGGTGAAGCTCCGCGTCGGCTTTTTCGGTGGTTATCTTGCCCTTATGCCTGGAGGGCCGTTCATAATCCGGGTTCCGTCGGACGGTATACACCTGATCCCGATAGGCAAAGGTCAGCTCCACATAAGTGGGAATCTCCAGGGGCGCGTACTTGGACCGGAGCATATCATTGCCCCGGTGACTGCCGCTGGCCTGGCCGAAGAGGGCAAAGGTAATGGCGTCAAAAATGGTGGTCTTGCCTGCGCCGGTGTCGCCGGTGATCAGATACAGGCCCTGAGAACCCAGCTTTTCAAGTTCAAGAACCTGGGTTCCGGCGTAGGGACCGAAGCCGGAGATGGTCAGTTTCAAAGGTCTCATTCAGTGTTCCTCCCAAATGCGCTCCACCAGGGCGCGAATGTAGGCCGTATCCTCCTGGTCCATGGGGGCATTGTGCATGGACTGGTACAGCAGGTCGAAAAGCTCCACGGGACTGGTCTGAGGCACAATTTCCTGGGGCAGGGGATTCTGATCCATCCGGGTCCGGCGGTTGTCATAGTCCAGATTCATGATCAGAGGATAGACTGCCCGGAGCCGTCCGATGGCGTCGGGGATGTCCTCCTCGTCCGTCAGGGTCACATCCAGATAGCAATCCGGCAGATCCGTGTCCTGATAATAGCTCCGGGCGGTCAGCTCCAGATAGGTGCCCCGGATGCGCCTCATGTCATGCAGAGGCTGAAGGGGGATGGTCTGAACCGAACAATTGCCCTTTTCCTTCAGATCAAGCACAGTTACGCTCTTTTCGTGATTTGCTTCCGAGAAGGAATATTTCAGAGGCGTGCCGCAGTAGCGCAGATTCGCCCCCACGTTCTGGGGCCTGTGGAGGTGGCCCAGGGCCACATAGTCAAAGCCGGCAAACACCTGGGCATCCACATTGTCGCTGCCGCCTACGGAAATATCCTCGGATTCAGACCGCTCCGCCCCGGTGACCAGCTGATGGGTCAGAAGAATATGCCGTTTTTCGGGATTCAGATCACAGACCGACAGAGCGGTTTCCAGCGCGTCGGAGTAGGTTTCGATGGTGCTGTCCGGAAAATGGCCCCGGACATGGACAGGCTTCAGGAAGGGAAGCAGATGGAAGCATACCGTTCCGTATGCGTCCTCCTTTTCGATGCAGGTCACGCTTCCGTCATACACCGGGGATACATAAATCCGGGCAGACCGGAACAGGGATGCGCCGAAGGCGATCCGCTCAGCGGAATCGTGGTTGCCGCTGATGACGAACACATCCACATTTTCGCCCGACAGCTCCGTCAGAAACCAGTCGAACAGCTCCACGGCTTCTGCCGGGGGAATGGACTTGTCGTATACATCACCGGAAATGGCCACAGCCTCCGCGCCGGTGGAACGGATGATCTCCAGAATCTGCTGAAGAATGAATTTCTGATCCGGCAGCATGGAAAAGCCGTTGACCCGCTTGCCCAGGTGAAGGTCAGAAAGATGGATAATTTTCATGGCGATTCCTCCAAAGGGAAATATGAATTGATATGGTAACTATAACACATCTTTTTCGCCCCCGCAATGGCGAAGGAAGGGGAGAAGCTGTATAGAATGGAGGAATTTCTGCATAAACAGATAAAAGCACTTCCATTTTTGGTAAATGGTGGTATACTGGACAGCATCAGATACAAGGGAGGAACCCCAATGAAATTTTCAGAAATCGAATACACCAGAGTGGATATGGAGCAGGTGAAGCAGTCCATTGCGGAGCTCACCGAACGGCTGAAAGCCTCTGCCTGCTTTGAGGAAGCGGACCAGGCTTTCCTGGACATGAATGCCCTGGAGGGCGCCACTCTTCGCACCATGCGCACCGTGGCCTCCATCCGCCGGGACATTGATACCCGGGACCCCTTCTATGACGGTGAAATGGCCTTTTACAACCGGGAGCTGCCCAAGCTCCAGCCTCTGAAGCAGCAGTGGACCCAGACCCTGCTTGCAAGTCCCTTCCGACCGGAGCTGGAGCAGAAGTACGGCTCCGTCTCCTTCCTCAATTCCGAGATGGCCAACAAGACCTTCATTCCGGAGCTGGTGGAGGATCTGCAGAAGGAGAGCGCCCTGGTCACCGAGTACACCAAGCTCATCGCCTCTGCCCAGATCCAGTTCCGGGGCAATACCTACACCCTGTCCCAGCTGAGCCCCTATAAGCTCAGCCCCGACGATGCTGAGCGCCGGGAAGCCTGGAATGCGGAGGGTGCATGGTATCGGTCCGTGGGCAGCGAGCTGGACCGGATTTATGACGAGCTGGTGGCCCTCCGGGACGGCATGGGCAAAAAGATGGGCTACGGCGGCTATACGAAGCTGGGCTATTACCGGATGAACCGAAACTGCTACACAGAGGCCGACGTGGATCAGTTCCGCATGGCGGTGCAGCAGTATCTGGTTCCTGTGGTGAAGAAAATGTATATGCAGCAGGCCAAGCGCATGGGCTTTGAGTTCCCTCTGAGCTTCGCGGACAAGGATCTGACCTTCCGTTCCGGCAATCCCCAGCCCGAGGGTACGCCTGCGGAAATCCTGGCGAAGGGCACCACCTTCTATTCGGAGCTGAGCCCGGAGACAAAGGAATTCTGGAACCACATGATGGAGCATGAAATGATGGATGTGGAGTCCAAGCCCGGCAAGGCCTCCGGCGGCTACTGCACCAGCATCTATGCTCTGAATACCCCCTTCATCTTCGCCAACTTCAACGGCACCGCCCATGATGTGGAGGTCATCACCCACGAAGCCGGCCATGCCTTCGCCGCCTATGTCAACCGCAACCGGGTGCCCGGCGATGTGATCTGGCCCAGTCTGGAGGGCTGTGAGGTGCATTCCATGTCCATGGAGTTCTTTGCCGAGCCCTGGAGCGAGCTGTTCTTCGGAAAGGACGCGAAGAAGTTCCTGTATACCCACCTTTCCGGCGCCCTGAGCTTCATTCCCTACGGCACCATGGTGGATCACTTCCAGCACATCGTCTATGAGTACCCCGAATTCGGCCCGGAGGAGCGGCATCAGGTCTGGCAGGAGCTGCTGGGTGTGTATATGCCCTGGGTCCGCCCCGACGACATTCCCTTCTACGGGGAGGGTAAGGGCTGGCAGCGCCAGAGCCACATTTACAAGCGGCCCTTCTATTACATTGACTACTGCCTGGCCCAGACTGTGGCTCTTTCCTTCTGGGCAATGATCCAGGAGGACCGGGACAAGGCCTGGCAGACCTATATGAAGTATACCTCCCTGGGCGGCACCATGGTGTTCACAGACCTTCTGAAGGAAGCCGGTCTGGACAGCCCCTTCGACCCCGGCTGCCTGAAGCACATCAGCGAGAAGGCAGCGAAATCCCTGGAAAGCTTCGATCTGTCGGATCTGGAATGATTCAGGCGTATTGACAACGGGAAACCATCGTTGTAAAATGGAATCATGCAAAAACACACTTTAATTGCATAAGGAGGAAAAAGAAAATGAAAAAGTACATCGCACTGCTGCTGGCGCTGGTTCTTGTGATGGGCCTGGCTGCCTGCGGCGAAAAGACCCCCGAAACCACCGCTCCCAAGGGTGAGACTGCCGGAACCACTCCTGCAGAAAAGACCGACCTGACCGTTGCCCTGGTGGTTGCCGATACCTTCGGCGACCGGTCCTTCTACGACTCTTCCAAGGCCGGCTGTGACGATCTGGTGACCAATTATGGCATCACCCTGAAGACCATCGAGTGCAACTCCGACGGTCATACCCAGCAGATCTACAACGCCGCTGATGTTGCGGATGTGGTGGTTCTGGTTGGCTGGGAGTTCTTCGATGTGGAGATCGTGGCACCCGAGTATCCCGACGTGAAGTTCGTCTGGGTGGACAATGTGACCTCCGCTCCCGTGGAGAACGTGGTCTGCATCCCCTATGCCCAGAACGAAGGCTCCTTCCTGGCAGGCTATGTTGCCGCCAAGATGTCCAAGACCGGCGTGATCGGCGCTGTGGGCGGTGAGGATGCCGCTACCATCAATGACTTCATGGTGGGCTACAAGCAGGGCGCTCTGTTCGCTAACCCCGAGGTCAAGGTGGAAATCCAGTACGCCAACACCTATACCGACCCTGCCGTTGGCAAGGAGTGCGCTCTGGCCCTGCATGACAAGGGCGCGGACGTGATCTTCCAGGTGGCCTCCAAGACTGGCGACGGCGTGTTCCAGGCCGCTCAGGAGAAGGGCTTCTACGCCATCGGTGTGGACTCCGACCAGAAGTACATCGCTGACGATGTGATCATCTGCTCTATGGTCAAGGAAGTGGGCAAGTCCATCTACCAGGCCATCTCCGAGTTCATCAATGGCGACACCTCCAAGCTGGGCACCACCTGGACTGCTGACATGATCAGCGGCTACATCGGCCTGGGCTACGGCGAGGAAGGCTCCACCCAGCAGATCCCCGACGAGCTGAAGGCAGAGGTCGAGGAGCTGAAGGCCAAGATCACCTCCGGCGAGATCGTGGTCGATACCACCAGATAATCCAAGCATTGAAAAGAGCCGGGAATTCCCGGCTCTTTTTTAATCACAGATTGAGGTGTTTCAATGGAATATGTAGTGGAAATGAAAAATATCACCATGGATTTCCCCGGAATCCGTGCCAATGACGATGTATCCCTGTCCGTGAAAAAGGGCGAGATCTTCGCGCTGGCGGGCGAAAACGGTGCGGGAAAATCCACGCTGATGAACATTCTGTACGGCATCCTGACCCCCACAACGGGTGAGGTCATCATCAAGGGAAAGAAGGTCACCGCCTTCAATCCGAAAAATACCATCGCCGCCGGTGTTGGCATGGTTCATCAGCATTTCATGCTGGTGCCCAGCTTCACCGTGGCCCAGAACATCGTCATGAGCCGGGAGCCCCGGAAATGGGGCCTGTTCTGCGATGACAGAGGCGCTGTGGAAGCCGTCCGGAGCCTGTCCGAGGAGTACGGCCTTCATGTCAACCCGGAGGACGTTGTCCGGGAAATCAGCGTTGGCCTGCAGCAGCGTGTGGAAATTCTGAAGACCCTGTACCGCGGCGCGGATGTTCTGATTCTGGACGAGCCCACCGCTGTGCTGACGCCCCAGGAAACCGATGAGCTGTTTGCCATCCTCCGCCGGGTGGTGAAGGAAAAGGGAATGACGGTCATTATCATCACCCATAAGCTCTATGAGGTCATGGCCATCTCCGACCGGGTGGCGGTCATGCGCCAGGGAAAGCTGGTCCATCTGGAGGAAACGAAGAACGTGACGGAACGCAGCCTTGCCGCCATGATGGTGGGCCGTGATGTGGTCCAGGTCCAGCAGCAGGAGAAGGCAGCGCCCGGGGAAGAAAAGATCCGGGTTCGGGATCTCCAGGTACAGGACAACCGGGGCCTGCCTGCCGTCCGGGGACTGAGCCTGTCCGTCCGGGCCGGTGAAGTGGTGGGCATTGCCGCCATCGAGGGCAATGGCCAGAGCGAGCTGCTGGAAGCCATCACAGGTATGCGTACCTATACCGGCGGCAGCATCCATGTCAACGGAACAGACGTTTCCGGTATGACTCCCGGTCAGATCCGTGATCTGGGACTGTCCCATGTGCCGGAGGATCGTCTGTCCACCGGCGTCAGCCCGGACGCGGACATCACCGACAATCTTCTGGTGGGCAAGCACCGCCAGGCGGAATTTACCAAATTCGGTTTCCATCAGAACCGGAAAGCCATCGAAGGCTATGCCTCCCGGCTCTTTGAGAAATTCGATATCCGGGCTTCCGGCATGGATGCCAGAGTTGGCTCTCTTTCCGGCGGCAATATGCAGAAGGTGGTCATCGCCCGGGAATTCTCTTTCCCGTCGGATGTGCTGGTGATTTCCCAGCCCACCCGGGGCGTGGACATCGGTGCCAACGAGTTTATCCACAGCCGGATTCTGGAAAAGCGGAACGAGGGCGCGGCGGTGCTGCTGTGTTCAGCGGATCTGGATGAGGTGTTCCGGCTGTCTGACCGGATCGTCACCATTTATGAAGGCAAAATCACCGGCGAATTCGAGGCCGGAACCATTACAAAAGCGGAGCTGGGCTACTACATGACCGGCGACAGAAAGGCAGGTGGGGCAATTGAAGCGTAAATTCGACTGGAGTTATGCCCTGTCCCTGGGTCTGGCTGTGACCCTTGCCCTGTTCCTGGGCGGTGTGATCATGGCTCTCACCGGACACGATCCCATTGCCGCCTACCGGGAGCTGCTGAGGGGCGCCACCGGCTGTTCCTCTTTGGGGGAATTTTTAACCTCTGCCTTTACCAAGCGGCAGTTCGGCAATACCATTGAATATGCCATGGTGCTGTTTCTGACCGGCCTGGCCTGCGCCCTGGGTGCCCGGGTGGGCATTTTCAACGTGGGCGGCGAGGGTCAGCTTTATCTGGGCGCCATTGTATCTGCCTACATCGGTGTGCTTCTGAAGGATACTGCCCCCATTCTGGCGGTGCTGGCGGCGGCCCTGGGCGCTGTGGCAATCGGCGGCTTCTATGCCTGGATTCCCGGCGTGCTGAAGGTGAAGCTGAAGGTCAACGAGGTCATCACCACCATCATGATGAATACCATCGCCATTTACCTCTGCTCCTGGCTGTCCAACGGCCCCTGGAAGACCACCGTTCCCAACCGTGTTTCCGGCACGGACCCTCTGAACCCGGATTTCACCTTCGACAAGCTGATCCGCGGCTCCAATCTGACCACCGCCATTTTTGCCTCCATCGTCATCGCCTTCCTGGTGTGGTATGTGATGAGCAAAACCACCGTGGGCTATGAGATGAAGCTGGTGGGCCAGAATTCCCGGTTTGCCCGGTTCGCCGGACTTTCCGCGGATCGTCTGACCATCCTTGCAATGACGGTGTCCGGCATGATGTGCGGACTGGTGGGTATGTTCGAGGTCTACGGTCTGAAGGGCAACTACCAGGACGGCATCAGCAATGAATACTATTTTGACGGTCTGCTGGTGGCTATGATCATGCGCTACAAGCCTGTGGGCATCATCGGCATGAGCTTCGCCTTCGCGTTTCTGAAGGTGGGCGCCCAGGGCATGGAGCTGAACGCCGGTGTTCCCGGTGAGCTGTACCGGATCATCCAGGCCATCATCATCTTCTTCATGGCCGCCCAGAACGGCATGACCGGAATTGTGAAGAAGTGGTTTGCGAAGAAGGGAGGTGCTGTCCGTGGGTAATATTTTCAGTGTTGGCCTGTTCCAGCAGATGCTTCGCTCGGCCACCCCTGTGGCCCTGGCAGGCATGGGCGGTCTGATGACCGAACACGCAGGCATTATGAACATCGGTATGGACGGCATGATCCTTATGGGTGCCTTCGCCGCGGTGGCGGTCAGCGTTGCCACCGGCTCTGCCTTTCTGGGCGTGCTGGCGGCGATTCTGGTTGGTATGCTGGTGGGACTGTTTTTTGCCCTGTTCGTGGTCAAATTCAAAAGTGACGAGTTCATCATCGGCACTGCCCTGAACATCCTGGCGGACGGTCTGACGGTGTTCCTCCTGTGGGCCATGTTCAATGTCCGGGGCACCCTGCGTACCGACGCTGGACTGCCCACAGTTGAAATCCCCCTGATCGAAGGGATTCCCTTCCTGGGCCAGGTGCTTTCCGGAAATTCCCTGTTTGTCTATCTGACCTGGGGCCTGGTGTTTGCCATGTTCTGCCTGGTGTACAAGACCCCCTGGGGCTTCTGGGTCCGGGCGGCAGGTGAAAAGCCCGGCACCCTGCGCACCGCAGGCATCAGCCCGGACAAGGTCAAGTGGGCATCCAGTGTCCTTTGCGGCGCGTTTTGCGGCCTGGCAGGTGCCCAGCTGGCCCTGGGCAACGTGACCATGTTCTCTGAAGGTATGTCCAACTCCCGTGGCTATGTGGCCTTTGCCTGTGTGATCTTCGGCGGAGCCAATCCGGTGAAGGTCTATCTTGCCGCGTTGATGTTCGGCTTCTTCGATGCTCTGGGCTACCGGCTCCAGGAGTATAACATCAGCGCCGACCTGACTGCCATCATTCCCTATGTGATCACCGTGGTGATGATGGTCTACGTGGTGGTTATGTCCAACCGGAAAAAGAAGGCCGCTGCTCAGTAATACAAAAAAAGCTGTCATTGCGAACCAGCGCGCACACTGGCTCGGAATGACAGCTTCATTATTTATGGAATTATACTAACTCTTAATAAAACAGCCTGACGCTCACCGGCCTAAATTGCACCAGAATGCGTTCTCCTCCTAGGTGGGCGACAGCCCACCGTCGTCGTCGGCCTTTTCTGGCACAATTTATCCTCGCTGAGCATCTAGGCC
>JAFVWL010000096.1 GCA_017501695.1 Oscillospiraceae bacterium | reverse complement strand
TTGGGCTTTGGGCGAATCTTTCGCCCCATAAATGCGTTTTGAAAACGCCACAATACACAAAGTATTCTGCCGTTTTCAAAACTTTTTCTGAGCCGAAATCTTCTGCCCAAATCACCAAAAAATAGTTTTTAGAGGTTGCCGATGGACTTTAGATGACAGGTGTTCTTTCGTTCCACCGGGAGATTGCCACGTCGCTTCGCTCCTCGCAATGACCTGGTTTTTGGAAGCAGGATGCGATATTCATCACAGTCCCAGCATTGGAACCCGGGCGATGGGAGCAAGCCCCTGTCCTGCAAAGAATGGTTCCCTGCTTCATGTCCTTCCGAGGAATTGATAAAAGAAAGTCGAAGGATCTGCGTACCGATTTGACCCATAAGGGTATCGGAAGCGCGCAGATCCTTCGATTCGTTTGATCGTTTTGGCATTAATGCAGGCCCGGTAAAAGGAAAGGGCGAGCACGAATCAATCCGCCAGCTTAGGATTGTCCGTTCGTCCCAGAAGATAGTCAATGGACACACCGAAATAATCTGCCAGAGCGATCAGTGTGTCATAGTCCGCTTCCCGTTCGCCGGTTTCATATCTGCTGATGCTGTTTTGACTCATATTCAGATCCAGAGCCAGCTTAACTTGTGATATGCGACGTTTTACCCGAAGTTCTTTTAGACGAATCACAGGAACACCCCCTTGACATTAGTATACCGGAATGGTATACTAATGATATCCCAAAATGGTATAAGAAGGTGACTCTGTGAATCCGGTTATTGAAAGTCTAAAGGCCCGCTTGCGAGAGCAGAACCCAAACTATGGGTATACGGATGCCCGTTCACTTATGGATATGCTGTATTTTTATTATACGGAGCAAAATCCGGTGGACAATGCGGTGATCCGGTGTCAGTATCGGGAATTGGACCGGGTTATGGATAAGCTTACCTGGGCGGAAAATGAGACAGTTTTTCGCCTGACGGCGGAGCTGTGCGCTTCGTATGAAAAGCAGGCGTTTCTGGATGGCATGGAGGTGGGACTTCGCCTGTTTGTGGAGCTTCAGGACCTCCGGCAGAAGGAGCTTGGCCTGCCAAACCATGCGCACTCCTGATTCCAAACTTTCAACTTTCCACTCTCAACTTTCAACTAAAAACCAGCCGCCCGGTGGGCGGCTGGTTTTTCGCATCATTTACTTACCTGCCACGCTCAGGCCGTCCACCAGGACACTGGGGGAGCCGAAGGTGGTCATGCCCATTGCCATGGGCAGCTCGCAGTTGTTGGCCAGAGCCACAATGTTCTTCAGCAGGTCGTAGAAGTTGCCTGCCACGGTGAAGGACTTCACATAGGTGGTCTTCTTGCCGTTTTCGATCATGTAGCCCGCGCTCTGCAGGGAGAAGTCGCCGGACACGGCATCGGCACCGGCGTGAAGACCGTTCAGGTCGTTGATCAGAACACCGTTGCCGGCCTTGGCCAGCAGCTCTTCCTCGGTCATGGTGCCGTTTTCCAGGTACATGGTGAAGGGCCGGATGCCCACGGGGGAATCGTAGCCGCCCTTGGAGGCGTTGCCGGTGGTCTTCTTGCCGGCCACGGCAGCGGTCTTCAGGTTGTACAGCAGGGTGTTCAGAACGCCGTTTTCAATGACATTCTTCTTGTGGGTGGGGCTGCCCTCGCCGTCGAAGTTGATGGGCTCCGGATTATCCTTGTGGAAGGGATCATCCACCAGGGTCACACAGGGAGCGGCGATGACCTGGCCTTCCTGACCGGCCAGCTTGCTCAGACCCTTCTGGGCAGACTCGGAGTTGAAGATGCTGGAATACACCTGCAGCAGGCTGCACATGGCCTCGGGGCTGAACACCACGGGGTACTGGCCTGTGGGGGCCACATCGCCGCCCAGCTTTTCCTTGGCACCGTTTACAGCCTTGGCCACCAGCTTGTCCACATCGATCTCGTCCAGCTTGCCCAGCTTGATCTGGTAGTCGTTGGACATTTCCTGGCCGTTGGTGACCACGCCCACCACGATCAGACCGGCGGCATTGCTGCTGTGGTGCAGGTCCAGACCCTTGGAGTTGTAGATGGCCACCTCGCTGGTCTCAATGATGCCCTGGGTCTGACAGCCGTCGATGACCGCGGGATCCGCGGCGTAGATCTTTTCGGTGGTGTCGAGAACCTTGGCGATCAGCTCCTCGGTGGTGGGCAGGGGATAGCTGCGGTCCTCCAGGGGCTCGTATTCCTGACCGCCCTCGCCCAGGAACACCTGCTCCTCGGCTTCCAGCACGGAAGCGGAGTCCACAGCCTTGGCAACCAGGGCCTTGGCCTGCTCGGGAGACAGGTCCTCAGTGGAGGCGTAGCCCATCTTGCCGCCCACAATGGCGCGGAAGCACAGGCCGCCGGAATAGGAGGAGGTAAATTCGTTGATGCTGTGCTGGAAGGTGTCCACGCTGGTGCTGGCACCGGCCTGGTAGTACAGCTCATACTCGGTAATGCCCTGGGCAGCGCACTCAGCGATGACCAGTTCCTTAAATTCGTTGAAAGTCATGTTGGAAACCTCCTTATCTGCCGCCGACGGTGATGGTGGACACACGGATCAGGGGCTGGCCCACGTTGGTGGGAACGCTGCCGCTGGAGGAGCCGCACATACCCTGGCCCATGTCCAGATCGGTGCCGACCATGTCGATGTTCTGGATGACCTCGCTGCCCTTACCAACCAGGGCTGCGCCACGGACGGGCTCGCAGATCTTGCCGTCGCGGATCATGTAGCCCTCGTTGACGGAGAAGTTGAACTCACCGGTGACGGGGTTCACGGAACCGCCGCCCATGGAGGCGGCATACAGGCCGTACTCGATGGAGCTGATGATGTCCTCGTTCTTGTCGGTGCCGGGGGCGATGTAGGTGTTGGTCATACGGGAGGTGGGGGTGTAGCGGTAGCTCTGGCGGCGGGAATTGCCGGTGGAGGCCATGCCCATGCGGCGGCCGTTGAACTTGTCGATCATGTAGGACTTCAGGATACCGTTTTCAATCAGCACATTGCGCTGAGCGGGGGTGCCCTCGTCGTCGATGTTGATGGAGCCCCAGGCGTTGGGGATGGTGCCGTCGTCGATGGCGGTAACCTTCTCATTGGCGATCTTCTGGCCCAGCTTGCCGGCGAAGACGCTCTGGCCGTAGGCAACGGAGGAAGCCTCCAGGCCATGGCCGCAGGCCTCGTGGAAGATGACGCCGCCGAAGCCGCTCTCAATGGCCACGGGCATGACGCCTGCGGGGCAGTAGCCGGCACCGGCCATGGTCACGGCCTGCTTGGCAGCCACAACGCCCACGTTCTTGGGGTCGATAATGTCGAACATCTCCATGCCCATCCGGCGGCCGGGACCGAAGAAGCCGGTCTGGGTGCCGGTGCCCTTGTCCGCCACGGCGGAGATGGCGATGCGGGTACGAATCTGGCGGTCCTGGGCATAGGTGCCCTCGGTGTTGGCGATGAGGATGTTATGGTCCACATCCAGCAGGTTGCCGCTGACCTGGACCACGGACTCGTCGTAGTCCTTGGCGGCGAAGTAGCCGGCCTTCAGGACTTCCACCTTCTCCTTGTTGGAGCAGGAAGTGGGGGCGATCTTCACGGGATGGATGTCACCGAACAGCCGCTCCTTCAGAACGATGTCCATAGCGGCGGTGCCCTGACCCAGGGCCTCAGCGGCGGACTCGGCGCACTTCAGCAGGCCTTCCTCACTGGTGTCCACGGTGGAGGCCATGACGCTGCGCATACCCTTGTAGACCCGGATGGCGGCACCGGCGATGACCGTATCCCGGATGGAATCGACCTTGCTCGCGATCATGCTGATGGCATGGTTGGTGGTGTTTTCCGCAAAGATCTCGGCGTAGTCAGCGCCGGTGGAGATTGCTTTGTGCAAAACACGCTGGCAAACTTCTCTGGAAATCATTTACAGCTCTCCTTTTCGGTTATTGGAATCTGATGCCCATTTTATCATAGGCTCGTTGCGATTGCAACGATTTTTTCTGATTTTGTTTGTGTGTTAAGGAAGAATGTCTTTGATTATTGGAGGGGACCTTCGTCTGTCAGCAGATCCGCCAGGGTGATGCCCTCGAAAAAATCGTCGATCATCCGGTCCAGCTTCTCCCACATGCTGCCCAGCCGGCAGCATTCACTGCGGGCACAGGCGGAGGGCCCCTGGGTGGTGCAGGATACCGGGGCCAGGCTGCCCTCGGTAAGCTTCAGAATGCTGCCCACCGTATAGCCCTCCGGTTCCCGGTTCAGCCGGTAGCCGCCGCCCTTGCCGTGGACCGCGTCCACCAGACCGCCCTTGCTCAGCAGGGTCATGATGGACTCCAGATATTTCTGGGAAATTCCTTCGCTTTCAGCGATTTCCTTCAGGGGGGTGTGGGACTGGTCCTCCCGCAGGGCCAGGTACATCATAACCCGCAGGGCGTAACGTCCTTTGGTGGATACGATCATAGCTTATTCCCCATGGACCTGGGCATGGAGGTCATCGTGGTCGGTTTCCTTGAACTGCTCGTGATCGTAGGGGATGTTGTTCTTGTCGAAGTAGTCCTTCAGGGCGTTCTTGATGGCTTCTTCCGCAAGGACGGAGCAGTGGAGCTTGTGGGCGGGCAGACCGTCCAGAGCCTCGGCAACGGCCTTGTTGGTCAGGGCCATGGCCTCGTGGATGGACTTGCCCTTGATCATTTCCGTGGCCATGGAGGAGGAGGCGATGGCGGAGCCGTAGCCGAAGGTCTCAAACTTTACGTCCACAATGATCTCGTTCTCGATCTGCAGGTAGATCTTCATAATATCGCCGCACTTGGCGTTGCCAACCTCGCCCACGCCGCTGGCGTTCTCAATGACGCCCACGTTCCGGGGGTTGGTGAAATGGTCCATTACTTTTTCGCTGTACAGTGCCATAATTCTTTCTCCTTATCATTTCCCGTCATTGCGAACCAGTCCGCAGACTGGTGTGGCAATCCCCATCGACATTCCGGAAATCTTACGGGATTGCCGCGTCGCTTCGCTCCTCGCAATGACGCGTATTTTTACAAAATATACGTTCTCTTGCCGGTCTGCAGGTCCCGCCAGACGGGGCTGATGTTTCGCAGATAGCTGACCACCTGAGGCACGACCTCCAGAATGTGGTCCACCTCTTCCTCGGTGTTGTACTCGCTGAGACTCAGCCGCAGGGAGCCATGGGCCACGTCATGGACCCGGCCGATGGCAAGCAGCACATGGCTGGGATCCAGGGAGCCGGAGGTACAGGCGGAGCCGGAGGAAGCCTGAACACCCTTCATATCCAGCAGAAGCAGCAGACTCTCACCCTCGATGCCCTCGAAGCAGAAGCTCACGTTACCGGGAAGCCGGTTCACCGGGTCGCCGTTGAGGGCGCTGTGGGGCACCTGGCTCAAACCGGCGATGAGCTTGTCCCGCAGGGCAGTGACCCGGGCCATGTTCTCGTCCAGATGGGCCACGGCGTCTTCCAGCGCCGCCACCATGCCCATGATGCCGGGTAGATTCTCGGTGCCGGCCCGCTTGCCCCGCTCCTGAGCACCGCCCTCGATGACATTGGTCAGGGGCAGACCCCGGCGGCAGTACAGGGCACCCACGCCCTTGGGCCCGTGGAACTTGTGGGCGGACAGGCTGAGCATATCAATATTCTGGGCCTTTACGTCGATGTGGATGTGGCCCACGGCCTGGACCGCGTCCGTGTGGAAGGGGACACCGGCGGCCTTGCACACCGCGCCGATTTCGGCGATGGGCAGCACGGAGCCGATCTCGTTGTTGGCGTACATGGTGGTCACCAGGCAGGTGTCGGGGCGAATGGCCTCCCGGACCTGCTGCGCGGTGATGTTGTGCCCCTGGGATACATCCAGCAGGGTGACCTCAAAGCCTTCCTTTTCCAGCTTGTTCAGGGTGTGCAGCACCGCGTGATGCTCAAAGGCAGTGGAAATGATGTGCTTCTTGCCCTTCCGGGCACCGAAGCGGGCGGCGGAAATGATGGCCTGATTATCGGCCTCACTGCCGCCGGAGGTGAAGTAGATTTCCCGGGGCTCACAGCCCAGGCACTTGGCCACCCGGGCCCGGGCATCCTCCAGGGCTTCCTTGGCTTCCTGTCCGGCGCTGTGCAGGCTGGAGGGGTTGCCGTATACATTGGTAAAATAGGGCATCATGGCGTCAACGGCCACCTGGCTCATCCGGGTGGTTGCCGCGTTGTCCGCGTAAACTTGCATATAAATAACCTCCTTTGGGGGGAATTGCCTAGTGTTTCCATAGGCAATGGTATCATCACTTACCTACTTTGTCAATAGGCAATATGGTTCCCACAAAGGGGCTTTTTATGCAGAAGGACCCGGCCCTCTTCCATGGCGGAGCATCTGCTCTTGCCTGAGACCGGGAAACAAATGATAAACAAGGAAAAATAAATGAAAAAATGAAAAAAGGTATTGAAGCGTGGCTGGGGCTATGGTACAATTGTTGCGCTTTGAAAGACAAAAAGCCTGTTCTTTTGGCAAAAAGGTCTTGTTTTCGGGGGGTGAGGGCCATAAAAATCCTGCTGTTGGGGTTTTCCAATCTGCGGTATATGCCCTATGCCCGGTTCTGGCTGGACCGGCTGGATCCGAAAAACCAGGACCTCCATTTGCTTCTGTGGAACCGGGGCGGCTCCCCGGAGGACTGTCCGGAAGGGGTCCGTGTCCACGAATTCCGGTGGCCCATGGAGGACCAGATCCCCAAATACCGGAAGCTTCCGGCATTTTGGAACTACCGCCGTTATGCTCTGTCCCTGCTGGACCGGGAGCGGTTTGATTATATCGCGGTGCTTCATTCCCTGCCGGGGGTGCTGCTCCTTGACCGGCTGCTTCGGGATTACCGGGGCAGGTTCTTTTTTGATTACCGGGATGTGACCTACGAGTCCTTTCCGCCTTACAGGGGGATCATCCACAAGCTGGTGGACGCGTCCCGGCTTACCTTTATCAGCAGCGACGGCTTCCGCCGGGTGCTGCCCCGGAGCGAAAAGCTCCATACGGTCCATAACCTGCGGCCCGTGTCCGAAAGCTATCGGCCCGGCCGGGAACCCGGCCCCATCCGTATCGGCTTCTGGGGCTGCATCCGTCACGAAAAGCTGAACCGTCGGCTCATTGCCGCCCTGGGGTCGGATCCCCGGTTTCAGCTCCATTATTACGGACCGAAGCAGGCGGCAGCCCGGAATCTTGAAGATTATGTAAACCGAATTGGGGCGGACAACGTGTTTTTTCACGGACCCTACCAGCCCGGGGATCAGGGCCGGTTCGCCCTGAAAACGGATATGCTGCACAATCTTTACAGCAACACGGAATCACCCAGCCAGGAACTGGCTGTGACCAATAAGTTTTACGACGGCCTGCTGTATGGCTTGCCTCAGCTTTGCTTCCGGGGTTCCTGGATGGGGGACCTGGCAGAGCGGGAGGCATTGGGCCTGGCCTGCGATCCGCAGGACCCGGATTTTGCCGATCAGGTGTGGGACTATTACCGCAGCCTGGACCGGGAGGCGCTTATCCGCCGGTGCCGGAGCTGTCTGGAGCTGGCCCGTCAGGAAAATGACAGAGGAGGACAGATCCTGCATGACGCTGTCCAAAACAATTCATAGGCCCGGGACCCGGCTGTATTCCGTCCTTTTGGCGGTGCTGCCGGTCCTGGCCACGTATGCCTCCGGGATCCCGGGATTTTCCATGGGAGATGCCGCCCTGGCTGCCTGCTGTGCCTGGGCAGTTCTGGGCGGTTTTTGCTGCCGTATCAACGACTTTACGGTCCGGCCCACGGCCATTGTTCTGGCCATGTACCTTCTGGTCCTGTTCAATATTATCACCGCCCTGGTGCAGCCGGAGCCTGAGATCACGAACATCCTGATCCGGACGATCCGGTATTTTTTCTACCTGTTCGCGGTGGCTTTCTGCTCCCGGCGGATGCTGGACCTGGAACTGTGCCGCAGGGCGGTCCGGGTCACGGCGGTGCTGGCCACCGGGTACTTGCTGGCCCAGTACGTTCTGTACACCGGGGCCGGCGTGGTGCTCCGGGGCTATGTGCCCTTTCTGAAGCTCTATGTGGAGGGCTATGCCGCCACGGATTACGAGGGGATCTACCGGATCATGTACCGGCCCACCTCCTTCTTCCTGGAGCCGGCCCACTATGCCCGGTACGCCGCGGTGGCCGCAGCCCTGTTCCTTTTCGACGGAGAAAAGCTGAGACCGCGAAATGTGATGGCCGCCGGGTTTGTTTCCCTGGGTGTGCTCCTTTCCACTTCTGCCCAGGGCTATGTGCTGCTGGCGGTGGTCTGGGGTGCCTGCCTGCTTACCCGGTGGCGGGCAGCGGAGGGACCCGGGGTTCAGGGCCTGTTTTGGGGTCTGGGCCTGGGTATGCCCCTGCTGCTTTGGGGCGTTCTGGAGCTGCCTTTTGTCCGGGAGACTCTGGACCGGGCTCTGAATATTGATCTTTCCAATCTGGCCAATGCCAACACGGCTCTGGGTGCCCGGCTGGGCGGCTTCGGTGCCTGGGCGGCACTGCCGCCGGTATATCAGCTCATCGGCATGGGCTTCGGGGTGGTGCCGGAGGAAGGGTGGCTGTCCAGCGCCGCCTATTTTCTCTACGGTTCGGGACCGCTGGTGCTGGGGCTGTATCTGCTTTATGGGGCGGTGTGCCTGAAACGGACCCGGGGCGCTGCCCGGGTCGTTGGACTGCTGTTTTTGCTGCTGCTGTTTTCCGATGATTCCTTTTATAATTATCTGTGTGTGCTGTTTCTGTCCCTGGCTTGTCTGGAGCCGGTGGAAGCAGCCCTTGGGAGGGATGTCCCCTGAATTACCTGTTTATTGTGACGGAGCTTCGTTCCGCCAACGGCATTTGCGCCCAGGCGGTGATGGAGAGCCTTGCCCGGGATCACGGGGTATGGTGCCTTACCGGAGGGGACTGGGGCATGGACCGGGAATTCCGAAAGAACGGGGTTTCCTATGTGACGGTCCCGCCCCGGCTGACCCGGTATCTGCGGTCCATGCTGGCCCGGGAAAAGGGGGCCTTTCGTTGGATTCTGTCCTGCCTGTGCGGCCTGCTGGAAAAGCTGGCCCTGGTGTGCGCCCTGGGCCGGTGGCCCCTGATGTCCCCGGGCTACGCCCGGCGGCTGGAGGCGGAAGCGGAGCGGATCTGCCGGGAAGGATCCGTTGACTGTCTGATTCCGGTGTATACCCAGTTGGAAGCTCTGGCCGCGGCCAAGTCCCTGAAGAACCGGCACCCGGAGCTTCGTTATGTACCCTGGTTCCTGGACTCCCTGTCCGGGGGCTACGGCCTGCGGGTCTTCACCCCGGAGCAGAACCGGAACCGGGGCCTTGCCTGGGAGCGGAAGCTCCTGGACACGGCGGATGCGGTGCTGGTCATGGAATCCAGCCGGAGGCACCATGAAACATACAGTGCCGGAGAAAGCTACTATGGCAGGCTCCGGTATTTTGATCTGCCCTTGCTTCGCCGCCGGGTACCGGGACCGGAAACGCCCCTGATGGGCTCCGGCTGCCGGAAGCTGGTGTATGTGGGGACTTTGCCCCGGGGGATCCGGTCCCCGGAATATCTGCTGGCGGTGCTGCGCCATCTGGACGCAGGGTACCATCTTTGGTTCATCGGGGACCGGGACTGTGCCGTTCTCAATGCCGCAGCCCGGACCGAGCCCCGGATCCATGTGATGGGCCCTGTGGACCACCACACCGCCCTGGGGTATGAGGCCCAGGCAGATATTCTGGTGAATCTGGGCAGCCGGAACCCCAGCATGACCCCCTCCAAGATCTTTGAATATATGTCCTTCGGCAAGCCCATTCTCTCCCTGTCCGCTTCGCCGGCGGACCCCTGCCGGGAATACCTGTGCCGGTATCCTTTGGCACTGAATTTGGAGGAAGGGGAGGACCCGGCCCTTTCTGCCGCCCGGCTGACGGAATTCGCGGAGAAAACTGCCGGAGCCTGTGTGGCGGAAGCGCTGATCCGATCCCGGTTCTCCCGGAATACTCCGGAGGACCTGTGTGCCTTTCTGGAAAAACTCGGACAGGAGGTGGCACTGTGAAGATCCTGCATATCAACTCCCATAACTTCGGCTCCACCGGCAGCATCATGCTGGGCCTTGCGGAGGAAGCCCGGAGCCGGGGCCATCGCTGTGTCACCGCCAGCCCGCCGGGCCGGTCCATGGTGCCCGGGCTTCGGGACCACTGGTTTATCGGCACCCGGCTGGGCCGGAACCTGCATCTGCTGGCGGGGGAGTGGACCGGACTGACCGGCTGCTTTTCCATGGTGGATACCTGGCTGTTCCTCTGCCGGGCGGAGCGGTTCGACCCGGATGTGGTCCATCTGCACAATCTGCACAACGGCTATCTGAATCTGCCCATGGTCATGGCCTGGCTGGCCCGCCGGAACCGTCCGGTGGTCTGGACCCTCCACGACTGCTGGGCCTTTACGGGTAAATGCCCCTATTTTGATACCATTGGCTGTGACCGGTGGCGCACCGGATGCCATGACTGTCCCCAGCTTTCTGCCTATCCCCGGAGCCGGGTGGACAATACCCGCCGGATGTGGGAGAACAAACGGCGATGGTTTGCACTGCCGGAACGCATGACCCTGGTGACTCCCTCCCGGTGGCTGGCTGACCTGGTGGGCCGGTCCTTCCTGAAGGGGCAATCCCTGCGGGTAATCCCCAACGGCATCGACCTGGATGTGTTCCGGCCCATACCCTCCTCCTTCCGCCGGGACCGGGGCCTGGAAGGGAAATTTATGGTTCTGGGCGTGGCGTTCCAATGGACCCGGCACAAGGGACTGGATGTGTTTGAAGCGCTGGCCCGGCGGCTGGATGACCGGTTCCGGATAGTGCTGGTGGGTGTGGACCCGGAAACTCCGGTGCCGGAGGGGGTGCTGGCTCTTCCCCGGACTCTGGACCGGGAGACGCTGGCAAAGATTTATACTGCCGCCGATGTGTTCGTCAACCCCACCCGGGAGGAGGTCCTGGGCATGGTGAACCTGGAAGCTCTGGCCTGCGGAACCCCGGTGGTCACCTTCCGTACCGGAGGAAGCCCGGAATGTGTGGATGAAACCTGCGGCACCGTAGTGGATAAGGACGATACGGACACTATGGAGCGGGCAATCCGGCGGATCTGTGGGGAACGGCCCTATGGGCCGGAGGCCTGCCGCCGGGCCGCGGAAAAATTCGACCGGAAATGCCGGTTCGGGGAATATGGGAGGCTCTATGAAGAAATTGCCGATAAAATATGAGCTGTCCCTGGAGGAATTGCGCCGCCGGGAGCTTGCCATCCTCCGGCATTTCCGGGACTACTGCCGCCGGGAAAACATCACCTGGTGCCTTGCCAACGGAAGTCTGCTGGGTGCCGTGAAATACGGGGGTTTCATTCCCTGGGACGATGATATCGATGTGCTGGTGCCCCGGGCAGATTATGACCGTTTGATTGCCCGGTACCGGGATTCCCGGGAGTTTCGTCTCCTGAGCCCGGAGCGGGAAAAGCGCTACCGCTATCCCTTTGCCAAGCTCTGCGACCGGTCCACGGAAAAGGTGGAGGAGAATCTGGACAACGGTGTGGCCCTGGGGGTGGACATCGACATCTTTCCCCTGGATGCCTGGGATGCGGATGCCGAAAAACAGGCGGACCGGATGGGCCGGTATATCCGCCGGCTGCAGTTCTGGAAATGCCGGCGGGCGATCTCCAAAAACCCGGTAAAGCGGGCGATGAAAAACGTGCTGCTGTTTCTTGGCCGTCCCTTTGTCCCGCTGCTGGTTCGCCGCATGACCGTCCAGGCACGGAAAAACCGGATCAGTGACCCGGCGCTTCTGGGATGTGTAACCTGGTGTGTCTACGGCCGTCGGGAGATCCTTCCGGCGTCGGTGTTTTCCGGCTATGATACAAAATGGTTCGAGGATGGGGAGTATCCGGTGCCCGTGGGCTGGGATGCGTATCTGCGGAGCCTGTACGGCGACTATGCCCAGGACCCGCCGCCGGAGCGGCAGGTGAGCCATCACCGGTTCCGGGCCTTTGTATGGGAGGATGCCCCATGACGGACCGCGCGGTGATGAAAAATGCCTCCTGGATCGTGGCCTGCAAACTCCTGCAGTCTCTGCTGGCCCTGGTGGTAGGAATGCAGACCGCCCGGTATCTGGGGCCCTCCGGCTATGGAATCCTGAATTACGCTGCCTCGGTGACGGCCTTCTTCCTTCCTCTGATGCAGTTGGGCTTCCGGGGCACCCTGGTCCGGGAACTGGTGGAAGCGCCGGACCGGGCAGGCACCACCCTGGGCACAGCCCTGGGGCTGAATTTGCTGTCCGCCCTGGCCTGTGTGGCGGGGATCTGGGCCTTTGTGTCCATGACCGAACCGGGGGAGCCGGAGACGGTGCTGGTATGTACTTTGTATGCCGGGAGCCTGACGGTCCAGACCCTGGAGGTCTTTGGCTATTGGTTCCAGGCCCGGCTCCTGTCCCAATATCCGGCGCTGTTGTCCCTGGGGGCCTATGCCCTGGCGGCGGGCTATAAGCTGTGGCTGCTGGCGAGCGGTGCGCCGGTGGTTTGGTTTGCCCTGGCCCAGACCCTGGAATCCGGTGTGCTGGGTGTGGGCTTGCTGGTGGTCTACCGCCGGAAGGGCGGCGGCAAGCTCCGGTTTTCCCGGCAGCGGGGCAGTCAGATGCTCCGCCTCAGCAAATATTACATCCTTTCCGGGCTTATGACGGCGGTATTCGCCCGGACCGACAGCGTCATGCTGAAGTTGCTGCTGGGGCCGGCGGAAACGGGGTGGTACAGCGCGGCCTTTACCTGCGCCACGGCTTCCAGCTTCCTGTTTGGTGCCATCATCGATTCTGTCCGGCCCGGTGCCCTGGAGCACCGGCAGAGGGATTCTGACTTGTTCCGGCAGGACATGACCCGTCTGATTTCCGTTACCTTATGGCTGGCCCTGGGCCAGAGCCTGGTGCTGACGCTGCTGGCGGAGCCGGTGATGATCCTTCTGTACGGACCGGCTTACGGTCCCGGGGCCCCGGTGCTGGGGACCCTGACCTGGTTTTCCGCCTTCTCCTATCTGGGAGCGGTCCGGGATATCTGGATCCTGGCTGAGGGAAAGCAAGGGATCCTGTGGATCCTGAATCTGACCGGAGCAGTGGCCAATGTGGCATTGAATGTTCTGATGATCCCTTTGTGGGGGCCTGTGGGCGCGGCGGCAGCCTCAGTGCTGACCCAAGTGTTTACCAATGTGCTCCTGGGCTTCGTAATGCCCGGACTGCGGCCCTATGTTCGGCTGCTGGTCCGGGGCGCGGATCCCCGGCATATGTGGGATTGGACCAAAAGTTTGATGAAAGAGAGAAAACACCATGAATGAGCGGAACGAATTTACCCGAACCTATGCCGGCTTTCGGACCGGGCGGATCCTGCGGGTGCTGGTCCGGAAGGCCTGGCTGGTGCTGCTGTGTGCCCTGGTAACGGCAGCGGTGCTTTTGGGCGTGGCGGCGGGAATGCCGCCGGAGTATGAGGCCACGGCCCTGTTCTATGTCAGCGGGGAAAATCTGGCCTCCACGGATACTGCCCCGGCGGAGGATTTGGTGGAGCCCATCGTGGTCATCCTGGACACCCGGCAGACGCTGTCCCGGATCCTGGAGGATCTGGGCGGCAGCGGAAGCCTGTCGGATCTGGGGAAAATGATCTCCGCGGAAGCGGTGGATTCCACCCAATTGCTGGAGATCCGGGTCACCGCCGGGGATCCGAATACGGCGGCCCGGATCGGGGAAGCCGTGACGCGGGTTCTGCCGCAGCGGATCCGGGAACTGATGCCCGGGGTCACCATGACCCTGGCGGATCCGGTATGCCTGCCGGAAAAACCGTCGGATCCCGGCTATGTGAAGCTGGGGATCCTGGGCTTCCTGCTGGGCGGTGTGGTTTGCGCCGGGGCGCTGACCCTGGCCTGCGTTCTGGACCGGAAGCTTTGGGAGCCGGAGGATGTGGCCCAGCTTTGCGCCAGCCCTGTGCTGGACCGGGTACCCCGGACCCATCCGGGGACCGTATACCGGAGACTGGGGGTCAAGCTTGGTTCCGTTCTTCCCGGCGGAGACTGCCGGATCCTGGCAGTGGTGGGACCTGCCGCCGTGGGCTCCGGGATCGGAGAGGGACTGGAAGCCCAGGGCCTCCGCACCTCTGTGACGGCCTGCCCGGAAAGCACCGGGGCATTGGAAAAGATCAGCAGGAACCGGGACTGTGTAGTCCTGACGCTTCCGGATCCCGAATCGCCGGAGACACTGCGCTGGGCCGGGGAGGCCTATGGAGTGGTGGTAGCCGTGGAACGGGGCCGGACCCAGCGGAAGGCATTTTGTACCCTGATGGAGGATCTGGATTCTGTCCGCGCCCGAAACCTGGGCATTGTGATCCTGGATTGATCTGCCGGATACCGGCACAAAACAGCAGAAAAACAACGGGCAAGCGAACCGAGTGGGAACGCTTGCCCGTTTTCTGTGATATCCGAAGGAATAACGCCGGAATAAGGACTTGTCCGGGGAAATATGGCGGCCTGAGGTGAAGAATATGCGCACAGCGTTATGGCGGATGCGCGGCAGTTTACTGGGGCTTTCCCCAACCGCATAAAGCGAAGGGCAGAGGCGCGGGTATTACGTCAGGGGAGCTTTGCGGATAAACAGCACACCCAGGGTGTTTCTGCCGCAATGGGAGGAGATGGTGCAGCCTGCCCGGGTCACCAGCACCTCCTTGAAGGGCGCCAGGGATTTGACCAGCTCCACGCATTGGGCAACGATCGCCTCGTCACAGCCCGCGTGGGTCACAAAAATACGGTCCGGATCGATGTCGGACCCGTCACCGATCCGTTCGGCAATATACTTCTGAAGAACAGAGGCGAACTTCCCCCGGTACTTCTTGCCCACGCCCATTTTACCGCCTTTTACCGTGATGCAGGGCTTCAACTGCAGCAGATTGGCCCCGAACATCTCCACAGCAGAGCAACGGCCGCCTTTATGTAAGAACTCCAGATCATCCACCACGAAGGACGCATCCACACAACCGGCAAGAGCTTCGCAGTGCTCAGCGATCTCCCGGGCATCCTTCCCCTGAGCCGCCATTTCCGCGGCGGCTGTTACCAGCAGACCGCCGCCGGTGGAGAGGTTCCCGGTGTCCACAACATAGACATCGTCAAATTCTTCTGCGGCGATTTTGGCATTGCGGCAGGTGGAGGACATCTCAGAGCTGATGGTAAAAAACACCAGAGAATTACCGCCTTCAGTGTGCTGCCGGAAGAACTCACCGCACTCCGTAATGTTGACTGCGGAAGTTTTGGGCAGTTGCCCGGTCTTTTCATAGTGGGCATAGATGTCGTCGGGGGTAATATCCACCCCATCACGGTACAGGTTATCTCCCAAATTAACACTCAGCGGCAGAATCCTGACCTGATACCGGTCAATCAGCGCCGGGCTGAGGTCACAGGTGCTGTCGCTTGCAATGATCACATTTTTGTGCATAATACAGACGCTCCTTCCTTTATTTTCTATCAGTATAAACAGGAAAACTAAACTGAAAAGAAACTGGGCTATGGACAAAGTGTTTCGTTTCAGTTTATAATAGCTGTATATGATCATTATGAGGTGATTGACCATGTTTCGGATTCTGGTAGTGGATGATGACAGGAATACAAGAATGCTTATGAAAGCCGTGCTGGAAGCGGAAAACTATACGGTTCTTACCGCGGAAAACGGCGAAGCCGCGCTGGAGGTCATGGATACGAACCATATCGATCTGGTGGTCCTGGATGTTATGATGCCCAGGATGGATGGCTATGAATTCACAAAAATACTTCGACAGAGCAACAACAATCTGCCGATCCTGATGGTATCCGCCAAACAGCTTCCCCAGGATAAAAAACAGGGTTTCCTGGTGGGCACGGATGATTATATGACCAAGCCCGTCGATGAGGAAGAGATGCTTCTGCGGATCCGGGCGCTGCTGCGGCGGGCCAGGATCGTCAACGAGCGCAGGATCGTGATAGGCGATGTGGTGCTGGATTATGACGCGCTGACCGTGACAAAGAACGGCGGGATCCAGGAACTGCCCCAAAAGGAGTTTATGCTGCTGTATAAGCTGTTGTCCTATCCCGGCAAGATCTTTACCCGCATCCAGCTTATGGACGAGATCTGGGGGCAGGACAGCGAGACCGGGTGGGAGACAGTGACGGTACACATCGGACGGCTGCGCAAACGCTTTGAGGGCTGGGAGGAATTTGAAATCGTTTCCGTCCGGGGACTTGGCTATAAGGCGGTAAAAAAGGTATGAAAAATCAGAAGCGGGAATACCGCTGGTCGCTGCTGCTGTTGATTTCCCTGCTGGTTTTCCTGATCCTGGTGGCGGCGGTTTTGCTTGCGGTGGCCGGTGTGGTGCTGCTGCTGAACCTGGGTGTCATCACGGAGCTGACGGAAAACACGGCGGATATCAATGACCTGTTATTTTTTATGTCCGTCATCAGTCTTATTATCGGCATGGTGCTCACTGCGGTGTTGAGCAGTGTGTTTATGGGACCGATCAACCGGCTCATCAACCTGATGAACCGGCTGGCATCGGGGGATTACTCCGCCCGGCTGACTTTTGGCCGTATGATCCAAGCCCATCCTACGTTCCGGGAGGTGGTGGACAGCGTCAACACTATGGCCCAGGAGCTGGAAAGCACAGAGCTGCTGCGTTCTGACTTTATCAACAATTTTTCTCACGAATTCAAGACACCCATCGTGTCTATTGCGGGCTTTGCCAAGCTGCTGAACCGGGGCAATTTATCCCCGGAGCAGCAGAAGGAATACCTGCAGGTCATCGAGGAAGAGTCCATGCGGCTATCCTATATGGCAACCAATGTGCTGAATCTGACTAAAGTAGAGAATCAGACCATCCTGACCGATGTGTCAGAATTCAATCTGTCGGAGCAGATCCGTTCCTGTGTTTTGCTGCTGGAAAGCAAATGGGCGAAGAAGGATCTGGAGCTTCAACTGGAATTCGGTGAGCATATGATCTGCGCCAACGAGGAATTGCTGAAGCAGGTCTGGATCAACCTGCTGGATAATGCCGTCAAATATACTCCGGAGGGACATACCGTCCAGGTTCGGATCTCGGAAACGGAGGACAGCCTTTCGGCTGCTGTTATGAACACCGGAAGCGAGATCTCGCCGGAACATCAAAAGCGGATATTTCAAAAGTTCTATCAGGCGGATGAATCCCATGCTGCTCAGGGCAACGGTGTCGGCCTTGCCATCGTCAAGCGGATCGTGGAGCTTCACAAAGGCGCGGTTTCTGTCACCAGCGAAAATGAAGTAACCGTTTTTACGGTAACCCTCCCCAAACGGTCACCAACCAATACTTAGACGGGGTTGCCGCTCCGGCTTCCGTCCGATGCCCCCAACAGGAACAGCCGGTGCCATAATCCAAATAGACGAGCCCGGTGGGAGTCAAACACTCCTGCCGGGCTTGGTTGCTTTAGAGCGGCAAGCTATTTATTGCTGCGGACGGCTTTCACGATCAATTCCACGAAGTCCCACACCGGAGGTTCCAGCCATTTATCGTAAAGAATACACATATACAGGGCCTGGTGCCAGTTCTTCAGGGGCGCATAGTGTACACCGGGGTGCTTGCGGATGCATTTATCCGGAATAAAGGCGAGGCCGATCCCGGAAGCCACCAGATCCAGTGCCGCCTGGGCTGTATCTACGGTGCAGATAACGCTCTCGTCCGCGGGAGCACCGGTGGTCCATTCCTTGAAGCTTTTTCCAACATTATAATTAAAGACCACCTGGGGCTCTGACACCACCTCCTGGGGGTCTACATATTCCCGGTCGATCAGTGGATGATCCTTGGGCAAAGCTACATAGAAGTCCCGTTCGCAGAGCTTTCGGAAGTGGAGGCTCCTGTCACGGTCTGTGGAGTCCACAATGGCCATATCCAGCTTTTCCTGACGCACCATATCCATGAGATTCTCCGCTGAGCTCTCCGTCAGATGAAACCGGATTCTCCGGTTCTGCCGGGAGTATTCCGTAATCTTTTCTGCGACAATGCCTTCCAGGGTGCCGGAAACAAACCCCATACGGATGACCACCGGAGCGCTTGCTTTGCTGTTCCGAAGTGTCAGAGATGCGGTATGAAGCTCACTCAGGGCCGCATCCACTTTTTCCTGATAAAACTTACCTTCGTCGGTCAGCCGGATGTTCCGGCCCACCTTTTCGAAGAGTTTGACACCGCCCAGTGCGGTTTCCAGATTGTGGATGGCACTGCTCAGCGAGGGCTGGGAGATACCCAGCCGGGCGGCGGCTACCGTGTAGTGCTCCACCTGGGCCAGCACAGAAAAATAACGCAGCACATTGTAGTTCATATACGATACCTCCCTGGATCCATAGTTATAAACTATAAATAAAATATCATAACTATATTGGTTTTGGCAAGCAAAAGATGTATAATCCTTCGGTAAAAAGAGAGATGGAGGCATATTGTGGCCTGTATTAAGCGAAAAAGCAATGGAATATGCCGTTTTCTGGGCATCCCGAAGAAATGGGATGTCCAGAGTCTTTTTTTATGATACGAAAGTATCAATACCATGTTTTCAATAACTGTATATCATTTAGGAGGTAAACTATGGCTCATATCAGTGAAGCCGGCGTCAAGAAGATCCGCGAGATTTGCGACAGATACGCAAGCGAAAAGACGCCGCTGATGATGATTCTGAGCGACATCCAGAACGAATACGGATATATTCCTCTGGAAGTCCAGCAAATTGTATCCGAGAAGACCGGTATTTCCGTGGCGGACATCTACGGTGTTGTCACCTTCTACTCCTTCTTCTCCCTGGAGCCCAAGGGCAAGTATGTCATCGGCTGCTGCCTGGGCACCGCCTGCTATGTCAAGGGTGCCCAGCAGGTCATCGACAAGTTCTCCGAGATCCTGGGCGTGAAGCCCGGCGAGACCACTGCCGATGGCCTGTTCACCATCGATGCCCTGCGCTGCATCGGCGCCTGCGGCATCGCTCCCGCTGTCACCATCAATGGCAAGGTCTATCCCAAAATGACCGTGGATGCCGTTGCCGGTGTGGTGGAAGAATACCTGGCCAAGGAGGGTAAATAAATGAAGAATTTTGCTGAACTGGACGCAAAGATCTGTTCCTGCACCGATTGCCTGAATGCCAAGCTGGATGGCTCCAACGGAAAGCGCGCCATTCTGCTGTGCGGCGGCACCGGCTGCCTGTCCTCCAACTCCATGGAGATCAAGGCGAAGTTTGAAAAGCTGGTTGCCGACCATGACCTGGGCCACAAAGTCACCGTCAACATTGTGGGCTGCTTCGGCTTCTGCTCCCAGGGCCCCTTCGTCAAGATCTTCCCCGAGGACACCCTGTACCGTTTGGTCCGGGAAGAGGATGTGGAAGAGATCTTCAACACCGACATTCTGGGCGGTCAGATCGTGGAGCGGCTGCTGTACATCGAGCCCCTGACCGGCGAAAAGGTGGCCAAGCAGGACGACATCAACTTCTACAAAAAGCAGAAGCGTGTTGCCCTCCATGGCGGCGGTGTCATCAACCCCGAGAATATTGAAGAAGCCATGGGTTACGGCGCTTTCCGTGGCCTGGAGCGGGCTTTGAAGATGGATCCTCAGGAAGTCATCAATGAAGTGCTGGCTTCCGGCCTTCGTGGCCGTGGCGGCGGCGGTTTCCCCTCCGGCCGCAAGTGGCAGTTTGCCAAGAATTCCGTGTCCGGCCAGAAGTATGTGGTCTGCAACGGTGACGAGGGCGACCCCGGTGCCTTCATGGACCGTTCCATTCTGGAAGGCAACCCCTATGCCGTGATCGAGGGCATGATGATCGCCGGTTACGCCATTGGTGCTTCCGAGGGTTATTTCTATGTCCGTGCGGAGTATCCCATCGCCGTCAACCGCCTGCGTAATGCCATCAAACAGATGAACGAGGCGGGCATCCTGGGCGACAACATCCTGGGTACCGGCTTCAATTTCCAGGCCCACATCCGTCTGGGCGCCGGTGCCTTCGTCTGCGGCGAGGAGACCGCTCTGCTGAACTCCATCGAGGGCAAGCGCGGCATGCCCCGTCCCCGTCCTCCGTTCCCTGCGGTGAAGGGCCTGTGGGGCGAGCCCACCATCGTCAACAACGTGGAAACCCTGGCCTGTGTTCCCTATATCCTGCGGGAGGGCGCCGCTGAGTTCGCTTCCTGCGGCACCGAGAAGTCCAAGGGCACCAAGGTCTTTGCCCTGGGCGGCAAGGTCAACAATGTGGGCCTGGTGGAGATTCCCATGGGCACTACCCTTCGGGAGCTGATCTACGACATCGGCGGCGGCATTCCCGACGGCAAGCAGTTCAAGGCCATTCAGACCGGCGGTCCCTCCGGCGGCTGCCTGACCGCGGAAGCTCTGGACGAGCCCATCGACTTTGACAACCTGGTGGCCAAGGGCTCTATGATGGGCTCCGGCGGTGCCATCGTCATGGACGAGGACAACTGCATGGTGGATGTGGCCAAGTTCTACATGGAGTTCATCTGCGATGAGTCCTGCGGTAAGTGTTCTCCCTGCCGGATCGGCACCAAGCGGATGCTGGAGATCCTGACCCGGATCACCGAGGGCAACGGCACGATGCAGGATCTGGAAGAGCTGGAGGAACTGGGCAATACCGTTAAGAACAACTCCCTGTGCGCTCTGGGCCAGACCGCTGCCAACCCCATCATGTCCACCCTGGCTCACTTCCGTGACGAGTATATCGCGCACATCGTGGACAAGCGCTGCCCCGCTAAGGTCTGTAAGAATCTGATGCAGTACACCATCGAACAGGATAACTGTGTTGGCTGCGGCCGCTGTGCCAAGGCCTGTCCTGCCGATGCCATCGCCAAGACCGATTACATCGCTCCCGGCAAGAAGCTGCCTTCCTACCGGATTGATCCCATGAAGTGCGTCAAGTGCGGCGCCTGCATGGCCACCTGTAAGCTGAAGGCCATCGTAAAGAAGTAAGGGAGGTTACTATCAATGGCAAAAGTGAATATTAAGATCGAAGGTGTGTCCTACCAGGTCGAATCCGGCCTGACCATTCTGGAAGCTGCCAAGGCCTGCGGCTACGAGATCCCCTCTCTGTGTGCGTTCAACCATGGCGAATGCTCCCAGGGCTCCTGCCGTGTGTGTCTTGTTGAGGTCAAGGGTGCCAGAGGCCTGGTGGCCTCCTGTGTTTACCCCGTCAATGAAGGCATGGAGATCATCATTTCCAGCCCCAAGGCCACTGAGGCCCGCCGGGCTTCTGTGGAACTGCTGCTGAGCAACCACAATATCAACTGCCAGCAGTGCGACAAGAACGGCAAGTGCGAGCTGCTCCATGTGGCTTCCGTTACCGGTGCCCGGGAAGGCCGCTACCAGGGAACCAAGACCCCTGTTACTGTGGATGAACTGACCCCCGCCATCATCCGGGATACCTCCAAGTGCATCCTTTGCGGCCGCTGCGTGGCCCGGTGCCAGAACGCCCACGGCATGGGCATCCTGGGCTTTGAGAACCGCGGCTTTAAGACCATCGTGGCTCCCGCCGAGAACCGTTCCTTCCTGAATTCTCCCTGCATCCAGTGCGGCCAGTGTGTCAGCGTCTGCCCCACCGGCGCCCTGATGGAGAAGAGCGAGATCGCCAAGGTGGATGCCGCCTTCAAGGCCGGCAAGCACGTGGTGGTCCAGACTGCCCCCGCTGTCCGTGCCGCCCTGGGTGAAGAGTTCGGCATGCCCGTGGGTACCGCCGTCACCGGAAAAATGGTGGCTGCCCTGAAGCGTCTGGGCTTCCACAAGGTCTACGACACCAACTTCGCTGCCGATTTGACCATCATGGAGGAAGGCACCGAGCTGCTGGGAAGAATTCAGAACGGCGGAAAGCTCCCCATGATCACCTCCTGCTCTCCCGGCTGGATCAACTATGCTGAATATAACTACGGCGATCTGCTGCCCCATCTGTCCTCCTGCAAGTCTCCCCACCAGATGCAGGGTGCCATCCTGAAGTCCTATTACGCGGAGAAGAAGGGCATCGATCCCAGGGATATCTTCGTGGTGTCCATCATGCCCTGCACCGCCAAGAAGGATGAGAAGGAGCGGGATCAGCTTCAGGTCAACGGTCTCCGGGATGTGGATGCCGTTCTGACCACCCGGGAGCTGGCCAAGATGATCAAACGGGCAGGCATCCTGTTTACCCGTCTTCCCGACGAGGAATTTGACCAGGATCTTATGGGCGACTATACCGGTGCCGGTGTGATCTTCGGTGTTACCGGCGGCGTTATGGAAGCCGCTCTGCGCACGGTCTACTTTGTGCTCACCGGTAAAGAGCACGAGGCGATCAAGTTTGAACAGGTGCGCGGCTTCGAGGGCATCCGTGAGGCTTCTCTGGACATCAATGGCATGACCGTCAATGTGGCTATTGCCCACGGTATGAAGAACGCCAAGGTCCTGTTGGACGATATCCGTGCCGGTAAGTCCAAGTACCACTTCATCGAGATCATGGGTTGTCCCGGCGGCTGTATTGCCGGCGGCGGTCAGCCCATCGTTCGGTCCTGCTTCCTGCCCCATGAGGACGACGATATTCTGGATACCTACAAGGAAAAGCGGGCCCAGGCCCTGTATTCCGAGGATGCGCGCCAGACGCTGCGCCAGTCCCACAAGAATCCCCAAGTGCAGAAGCTGTACGATGAGTTCCTGGGCCAGCCCAATTCCCACAAGGCCCATGAGCTTCTGCATACCCATTATCAGGCAAGAATCGGCTTCAATGACTGATCGGTTATTGGCACGAACCACCGGGGGAAGGTCACTTCCCCCGACTTCCGGGCGTGTTCTTGCGAGCGAAACGAAGAACACGGAGGAATAACTATGGAATCGAAGAAAGTATCCCAAAAGCTTTTGTCCAGGCTGCCGCTATATTTGAACTACCTGAAGGGTCTGCCGGAATGGGTGGTGGATGTGTCCGCTACCAAAATCGCCAGCGCCCTGAACCTGGGTGATGTGCTGGTCCGGAAGGACCTGGCCAAGATATCCGATGGCGGTCGCCGGAAGCTGGGCTATGAGCGGTCAAGCTTGATCCGGGACATCGAGGAGTTTTTGGATGTAAACAGCACCACCTGCGCGGTCATCGTGGGCGCGGGGAAGCTGGGACAGGCTTTGCTGGACTACAACGGCTTTGAAAAATCCGGTCTGCGGATCCTGGCGGGTTTTGATATTCATCCCAGTGTCCAGAAAACAGACGGGGGCAAGCCCCTCTATTCCATGGCCAGACTGGAATCCTTCTGCCATTGCTATGATGTGCGCATCGGCATCATCACCGTGCCCGCGGAATTCGCCCAGGATGCCTGCAACTCTCTGGTGGACTGCGGCATTGAGGCGATCTGGAATTTTTCTCCGGCCCATCTGCGGGTCCCCGATCATGTGGTGGTCCAGAGTGAAAATCTGGCGGTATCCCTGACTTCTCTGCGGATGCAGTTGAAGAATCGGTCCTGATTATAGTTTTACCGGCACCTGACCCTAAGCTGACGCTGCAGGAAAGGCGTGGATCCGGCATAAACCTCATGGTACGCCATGGGGGTATTCTGCCGCAACCGCACCTTGTCAGGGTGCGGTATTTTTTATGGAGGGAAACCTATGGAAACAAGAGTAGCCGTCATGAGCATCATTGTGGAAGACGGAGCCACGGTGGAGCGGCTCAATGCCATGCTCCATGAATACGGAGAATACATCATCGGACGGATGGGCATCCCCTACCGCAAACGCGGTGTCAGCATCATATCCGTCGCCCTGGACGCGCCCCAGAATACCATTGCGGCCCTGGCCGGGAAAATCGGCGGGCTGAAAGGTGTCAGCGTGAAAACAGCCTATTCTTCCGTCATCAGTAAGGAATAAAAGAAAGGAAACCAATATGAACAAGAAAATTCTCTGGATCACGGAAACAGCCGTGATGCTGGCCCTGCTGGTGGCCCTGCAGGCTCTGACCAAGCCCATGGGCCAGTTCGTTACCGGCTCCTGCGTCAATGCCATTCTGGCGGTGTCCGCTCTGGTG
>JAFVWL010000095.1 GCA_017501695.1 Oscillospiraceae bacterium | reverse complement strand
ATCTTTCACGAGCATAGAGACCTCCTTTTCGTGGTTGTAGGGGTACATTCATTGTAAAGGATTTTTGTCTCTATGCTCAACTATTATTTATAACAATGGGGCCAGGCTCATCGCCTGACCCCAACATTTATTATAGAACCGATTTTTTGCGCGTTTCGGCTAAGATACGGTAAAGAAGAAATGTTTACATTTTTGCTATTGGCACCCGGTCTTTTCTTTGATATAATAGTGAAAATGTTTCGTATTCGGGGAAGTGATAACTTGAAAGAATTGCGCGCGAAGATTATGGAAGCCCTGGTATCCGCCTTGCCCATTACGGCCATCGTCTATGTCCTGGCCCTGACGCCATTGGTGAATCTGTCCCAAACGGAACTGATCACGTTTACCGTTGGCGCGGTGCTTTTGGTGGTTGGCATTGGCCTGTTTAATCTGGGTGCCGATATTGCTATGACACCCATGGGATCCCATGTGGGCTCCGGCCTGTCCCGGCAGAAGAATCTGGGCATTCTTATGGGTGTATGCTTTGTGCTGGGTATGCTCATTACCATCGCGGAGCCCGACCTGCAGGTCCTCGCCAATCAGGTCAGCGCGGTGATGAACGGGACTGTGCTGATTTACGCCGTGGGCCTTGGCGTGGGCGCGTTCCTGGTGATTGCCATTGCCAAGATCGTGTTTCGGAAATCCCTGTCTCAGATCCTTATGCTGTTCTATATGCTCCTGTTTGCCCTGGCCCTTCTGTTGGTTGTCAATGATAAGGAGCTGCTCTTGCCCATGGCCTTCGATTCCGGCGGCGTGACTACCGGTCCCATTACGGTGCCTTTTATCATGGCTCTGGGTGTTGGTATTTCCGCGGTGCTGGGTGACCGGCGGAGCAAGGAGAATTCCTTCGGTCTGGTAGCTCTGTGCTCCGTGGGTCCCATCCTGGCGGTTATGGTGCTGGGCCTGTTCTCTGCCGGCGACCTGACCTATCAGGTGCCGGATTACAACGTCAGTAATGATGTCGCGGGAGCTTTTGCCCATACGGCCCTCCATACCTGCCGGGAGGTGGCTGTTGCCCTGGGTCTGATCGTGGTTTTCTTCCTGATCTGCCAGGTAATCTTCCTGAAGCTGAGCAAGCGGCAGCTTGCCCGGATCGCCCTGGGTGTGGCCTTTACCTTTGTGGGTCTGGTGATTTTCCTGACCGGTGTCAATGTGGGCTTCATGCCCATCGGCTACAAGCTGGGCTTTGAACTGTCCCAGGTAAGCCAGCCTCTGCTGGTGGGCTTCGGACTGGTGGCCGGTGTGCTGGTGGTATTGGCGGAGCCTGCCATCCATGTGCTCAATGCTCAGGTGGAGGAGGTCACCGGCGGCCTGGTGACTAAGAAGTCCATGCTCATCGGCTTGTGCATCGGCGTGGGCGCGGCTTTGGCGCTGTCCATGATCCGCATTATCTTCAACTTTTCCCTGGTGTACTATGTGATCCCCGGCTATTTTATTTCTCTGGCCCTGTCCCTGTTTGTGCCTCCGGTGTATACGGGCATCGCCTTTGACTCCGGCGGCGTGGCCAGCGGTCCCATGACCTCCGGCTTCATCCTGCCCTTTGCCATCGGTGCCTGCGTCAGCCTCCAGGGAGCCGAGGCCGTGCTGGCGGATGCCTTCGGTGTGGTGGCCCTGGTGGCCATGGCACCTCTGATCACCATCCAGCTCCTGGGCTTCCAGGGCATCCTGGCCGAAAAGCGGAACGAGCGCCGGGCCATGAAGCGGATCCTGGATGCGGACGATCAGCAGATCATCAACTTTATGTAAGGGAGGAACCATATGAGCAATACGGTCAATGATTCCGCCATCAAGAAACTGAAGATCCTGATCACTGTGGTAGAGCGGCCCAAGGCCGAGTTTTATCTGGATGTGATCAGCCAGTTTGACGTGAATTTCCAGATGGTGGTAGGTGGTTTGGGTACCGCTGCCTCCGATCTGGTGGAGCTGCTGGGCCTGGAGCCCCACAAGGCGGTGATCCTCAGTGTGGTCCGGGAGGACCTGACGGATACCATTATGGATACCCTGGAGGATAAATTTTCCACCATCCGCAACGGCAAGGGCATCGCCTTCGCCGTGCCGATGAGCAGTGTCATCGGCGTGAACCTGTATCGATTCCTGAGCGACAACCGAATGGGGAGGGAGAACTGATATGAAGACCAACAATCACGAGGTGATTTTCGCCATTGTTAATTCCGGCTATGCCGAGGATGTGATGGATGTGGCCCGGGAGCACGGTGTCCGGGGCGGCACCATCCTCAATGCCCGGGGCGTGGTCAATGAGGACGCGGCGGCATTTTTCGGCATCACCCTCCACGCGGACAAGGAGATTTTAATGATGGTGGTGGAGAAGGACATCCGGGACGAGGTCCTGAACGCCATCTACAAAGAAATGGGCATGGCGAAAAAGGCCAAGGGCATCGCCTTCAGCCTGCCGGTGTCCGATGTGGCCGGTCTGGTCCCGGCCCAGCCCCAGGAAGAAAAGCCAGAAGAATAACCCCCAAAGCACCATTTTACATGAGAGGTGCTTTAACAATCATGCAGGCATTAAAAACCAACAAAAAGCTGTAACAAAACCAGAATTATTTCGTCCTACTATATGAAACCCGTATAAAATGGGAATGCCAAAAGGAGGTTTTCTATATGACAATGAGCGGATTTGAATGGATTCCGGAGGTACTTGGTTGGTTTGAACACGGCTGGGTTTTGCTGATCGTGCAGGCGGTGCTGTGCCTGCATCCCGGTTTGAGAAAATACTGCTGGGTGCTGATTATGCTTTGCCTTGGGGCTGTAGCTCTGACCTTCATTTTGCCAAACGATTTTTGGCTGATGATCATGAGAGATTATGAAACCGCAACCTGGGGCTTTGGGAAATTCTCGGTCACCCTATCCGCTGCGATTTGGGTAAGCCTGGGCCTGGCTCTGGGCGGTATCCTGGTGTGGGTGAACAACTGTTTCAAAAGAAAGTAACAAAAAAGCACCGATCACTTCGATCGGTGCTTTTTGATGCGACACGGGTCTATAAGCCGGGTTCTGTCTTGACAGCCATCTATCTAGTCCCACAATTGCTCATGGGATCAAGCCGCCTCCCCGGAACGGTCGGGCAAACCAATGTTCCTCCACGGCGTTGCTTCGGGATAGAGTTTACAGCGTAAAACCTGTATTACTACAGGCCGGGTGGGCTCTTACCCCACCTTTTCACCATCACCGGATGAATCCGGCAGTATATCTCTGTTGCACTTGTCCTGGGGTCACCCCCGGCGGGCGTTACCCGTTACCCCTGCCCTGTGAAGCCCGGACTTTCCTCACGCCCAGCCTTTCGGCTTGGGCCCGCGGCTGTCCGACCCGGTCGCGGAAATATTGTAACCTATGCAGGCCCAATTGTCAAATGCCCTTGAAAATTCTTTTCCGACAGGGTATACTATAACTAACTATAAAGGGAAATTGTAGTTTATATCAGCACCGCACCCCTTGCCCCCCGCATTTATGAGGGGGGTGGCCCGAAGGGCCGGGGGGAGAAAAAAAGAACTCCCCCAGT
>JAFVWL010000017.1 GCA_017501695.1 Oscillospiraceae bacterium | reverse complement strand
GGCGACCCTTGCGGTCGCCCGGCGGCGAAGCCGCCTCGGCCCCCGCTTTTCAAGAGGGGGCTGGCAAAAATCGGCTCTTCGGAACCGATTTTTGACTGGGGGAGTTCTTTTTTCTCCCCCCGGCCCTTCGGGCCACCCCCCCTCATAAATGCGGGGGGCAAGGGGTGCGGTGCTGATATAAACTACAATTTATCTCTGCAACCGGTAAACAAACAGGGCAGCTGCGGATGCAGCTGCCCCATAGATAGACAAGTAATTAAACGGTGGGCTGATTTGCTGCCTCGATGATCTTGACGAACTTCTCGGGCACCAGGGAAGCGCCGCCAATGAGGCCGCCGTCGATGTCGGGCTGAGCCAGCAGTTCGTAGGCGTTCTTGTCGTTCATGGAGCCGCCGTACAGGATGGAGATGGCCCGGGCATTCTTGGAGGAATACAGCTTGCGGACCACAGTGCGGATCATCTCGCAGACCTCCTCAGCCTGATCGGGAGTGGCGGTCAGGCCGGTACCGATGGCCCAGATGGGCTCGTAGGCGATGATGACCTTACGGATCTTGTCCTCGGGAACACCGGCCAGACCCAGCTTGATCTGCATGGTGATCCACTCGGCAGTGACACCGCTCTGGCGCTGCTCCAGGCTCTCGCCGCAGCACATGATGGGAATCAGACCAGCCTCCAGGGCAGCCAGGACCTTGGCATTGACGTCGGCATCGGTCTCGCCCATGGCGCGGCGCTCGGAGTGGCCGATGATGACGTACTTGCAGCCGGCATCCACCAGCATGTTGGTAGCGATTTCGCCGGTGTAAGCGCCGGAGGGATTGGCGTTGCAGTTCTCGGCACCGATGCCCACGCGAGTCTCACGCATGGCGCGGACAGCGGCGGGGATGCAGACGGCGGGAACACACAGCGCCACGTCGCACCAACGGCCCTTGGGCATAATGGCCTTGAGCTGGGTCATAAACTCCTTGGTCTCGGAGGGAGTCTTGTTCATCTTCCAGTTACCGGCAATAACGGTCTTACGATACTTACGGTTCATAATTAAAAAATCTCCTTAATATATGGGCATCGAAAACGATGTGGATTGACTAATTTACAAGCTTTGCAAAACGGGCGCTCCATCGGGGAGCGGGCAGTCAGATAAGCGGACTGCAAGGGAGGGGAAGCCCCTCCCTTACAGATACAGAATTATTCGGTTGGTGCGGGATTACTTATCCTGCAGGCAGGCGATACCGGGCAGCTCCAGGCCTTCCAGGAACTCCAGGGAAGCGCCGCCGCCGGTGGAGATGTGGGTGATGTGCTCAGCGAAGCCCAGCTGCTCACAGGCGGCAGCGGAGTCACCGCCGCCAACGATGGTGATGGCGTCGGAATCAGCCAGAGCCTGAGCCATGGCGATGGTGCCCTTGGCCAGAGTGGGGTTCTCGAAGACGCCCATGGGGCCGTTCCAGACAACGGTCTTAGCGTTCTTCACAGCGTCGGCGAAGATGGCGCGGGTCTCCTCGCCGATGTCCAGGCCCTCCAGGTCATCGGGGATAGCGGACACGGGAACAGTCTTGACATCAACGGGGCCGTCAATGGGGGAGGGGAAGTTGCCGACCACGCAGTCCACGGGCAGCAGCAGCTTGACACCCTTGGCCTCGGCCTTGGCCATCATTTCCTTGCAGTAGTCGATCTTGCTCTCGTCCAGCAGGGACTTGCCGACAGTGTGGCCCATGGCAGCAGCGAAGGTGTAGGCCATGCCGCCGCCGATGATCAGGGTGTCGACCTTTTCCAGCAGGTTGTTGATAACATTCAGCTTGTCGGCGACCTTGGCACCGCCCAGGATGGCGACGAAAGGACGCTCGGGGTTGGCCAGAGCCTTGCCCATGATGGAAACTTCCTTCTGGACCAGGTAGCCGGAAACGGCGGGCAGATAGTCGGCCACACCGGCGGTGGAGGAGTGAGCGCGGTGCGCGGTGCCGAAGGCGTCGTTGACGAAAATGTCAGCCATAGAAGCCAGAGCCTTGCTCAGCTCGGGATCGTTCTTGGTCTCGCCCTTGATGTAACGGGTGTTCTCCAGCAGCATCACATCGCCATTGTTCAGAGCGGCAGCCTTGGCCTGGGCATCCTCGCCGGCCACGTCAGCAGCCATGATGACTTCCTTGCCCAGCAGCTCGGACAGACGGTCAGCCACGATCTTCAGGGACAGCTCGGGCTTCCACTCGCCCTTGGGCTTGCCCATGTGGGAGCACAGGATGACCTTGGCGTCATGCTCGATCAGGTACTTAATGGTGGGCAGGGCAGCCACGATCCGCTTGTCGGAGGTGATCTTGCCGGCCTTGGTGGGGACGTTGAAGTCGCAGCGGCACAGCACACGCTTACCGGCAACCTCGATATCTTCAATAGACTTCTTGTTGTAGTTCATTGGGTAAACCTCCAATTCTATAATGGAACCTCAGTTCCGCATTTTTCCGAAATCCTGCAAGCCGGGAAAATCCAACTGCCGCAGGGCCTCATACACGGTGATAGCCACGGAATTGCTCAGGTTCAGGCTCCGGGCACAGGAGCGCATGGGGATGCGCACACAGCTTTCCCGGTGTGCTTCCAGAAAATCCTCCGGCAGACCCTTGGTCTCCTTGCCGAAGAACAGGTAGCACCCGTCCTGAAAATCCGCTTCCGTGTAGCTCCGGGGCGCCTTTGTGGAAAGACACCACATCTGGCGCACATCGTTTCTGGCGAAGAAGTCGTCCAGGTTTTCGTAATCCGTCACCTGAACCAGGTGCCAGTAATCCAGTCCGGCCCGCTTGACAGCCTTGTCGGAAATGTCAAAGCCCAGGGGGCGGATCAGATGCAGATGGCAGCCGGTGGCGGCACAGGTCCGGGCAATATTGCCGCAGTTCTGGGGGATCTCTGGTTCCACCAGCACGATGTTGAGCATATTGTTCACCTCGCATGATGGCGGGCATAGGATTTCGATGCTCGCCTGAATATTGTATGTCAAAGTATCCGTAAAATCAATCCAAAAAACGTAAAGTTTTCAACTTTTTCATAGTATTCACAGAAATGGACCCCAAAGCGGCGGAAATTTGTGAAAAATGCGGGAAGTGTTAAGGAAGAGTTAATAAAAAACCCATTTTTCAGAACCTTTTCTTATAAAGATGACTGGATAAATTGTAGTTTCGCGTAATATGTCCGCGTAGGGGGCGACCCTTGCGGTCGCCCGGCGGCGAAGCCGCCTCGGCCCCCGCTTTTCAAGAGGGGGCTGGCAAAAATCGGCTCTTCGGAACCGATTTTTGACTGGGGGAG
>JAFVWL010000016.1 GCA_017501695.1 Oscillospiraceae bacterium | reverse complement strand
GGCGACCCTTGCGGTCGCCCGGCGGCGAAGCCGCCTCGGCCCCCGCTTTTCAAGAGGGGGCTGGCAAAAATCGGCTCTTCGGAACCGATTTTTGACTGGGGGAGTTCTTTTTTCTCCCCCCGGCCCTTCGGGCCACCCCCCTCATAAATGTGGGGGGCAAGGGGTGCGGTGCTGATATACTACAATTTTCATCACCATTCCGGGAGGTACATTATGCTGCTGACGTCCATTACGGTTTTATCCGTTATTTTTGCGGTCCTGAGTGCCCTGGGGGGCAATTTGTGGATGATCCCCCTGTGTTTCGCGGGCAGTTTCCTGGGGCTTTGCCTGCTGGCCTTTTTATTCCTGGTGGCGGTCAGCTACTCCGTGGACCAGAACAAGCCCCGGGAGGAGGACAGCCCCTTCTACCGCGGGGTCATCGCCGTGTATGTGGAGGCGCTGATCCAGCTTCTGCAGGTCCGGGTACATACCTCCGGCCTGGAAAAGGCCCCCAGGGAGGGCCGGTTCCTGCTGGTATGCAACCACCAGTTTCTGGCGGACCCCGGTGTGCTGCTGCACTATTTCCGGGATAGTCAGCTTGCCTTCATCTCCAAGCAGGAGAACCGGGATATGTTCTGCGTGGGACCCCTGATGCACATGATCCTGTGCCAGACCCTGGACCGTGACAATGACCGCCAGGCGTTGAAGGTGATCCTCAAGTGCATCCAGATCCTCAAGGAGGACAAGGCCTCCATCGCCGTGTTCCCCGAGGGCGGCACCAATCACGACGACAAACTCCATCCCTTCCGCCCCGGCGTGTTCAAGATCGCCCAAAAGGCTGGTGTACCCATCGTGGTGTGTACCCTGAACAACACCCGGCCCATTGTGAAAAACGGCCTGAAGCTGAAGCCCACGGATGTGGAGCTGCACCTGCTGGACGTGATCCCCGCCGAGGACCTGAAGGGCCGGACCACCGTGGACATCGCCGAGCAGGTTTACAATATGATGCTGGCCGACCTGGGGCAGGAGTATCGGGCAGACTAACTACTTTCGTCATTGCGAGCCAGTTCACAAACTGGCGTGGCAATCCCGTGGACATTCCGAAACCTTACGGGATTGCCTCGTCGGGCTTTGCCCTCCTCGCAATGACGTTCCTTTTTATGAGAAAACACTTGATTATTGCATAAATCCCCTGTATAATGGTTTCTATTGAGCAAATACCCCAAAATTTGGAGGATTGAACTATGAAAAACAGCGAAAAAACTTTGGATATGATCGTCAATCTCTGCAAGAACCGCGGCTTTGTCTATGCCGGTTCCGAGATCTACGGCGGTCTGGCCAACTCCTGGGACTACGGCCCCCTGGGTGTGGAATTTAAGAACAACGTGAAGAAGGCCTGGATGAAGAAGTTCGTTCAGGAGTCCCCCTATAACGTGGGCCTGGATGCGGCTATCATTATGAACCCCACCACCTGGGTCACCACCGGCCATGTGGGCTCCTTCTCCGATCCTCTGGTGGACTGCAAGGGCTGCGGCTCCCGTCAGCGGGCGGACCAACTGATCTCCGCTTCCGAGTCCGGCAAGGACGTGAATGTGGACGCCATGAACACCGACGAGATGAATGACTTCATCGCCGACCATGAGGACGTGGTCTGCCCCAACTGCGGCAAGCATCACTTCACCTCCATCCGGAACTTCAACCTGATGTTCCAGACCAAGATCGGCGTCACCGAGGATTCCTCCTCCACCGCCTACCTGCGGCCCGAGACTGCCCAGGGCATCTTCGTCAACTTCGCCAACATCCAGCGCACCACCCGGAAGAAGCTGCCCTTCGGCGTTTGCCAGGTGGGTAAGGCCTTCCGCAACGAGATCACCCCCGGCAACTTCACCTTCCGGACCCGGGAGTT
>JAFVWL010000094.1 GCA_017501695.1 Oscillospiraceae bacterium | reverse complement strand
TGATTTGGGCAGAAGATTTCGGCTCAGAAAAAGTTTTGAAAACGGCAGAATACTTTGTGTATTGTGGCGTTTTCAAAACGCATTTATGGGGCGAAAGATTCGCCCAAAGCCCAAAAGGGGAGTTTTTAGAGGTGCCCTACAGATTGTCAATTGGGAACGCCCGATATTCCTTGTCCGTTTCCATACCCTCCACGGTACCCGCGGTCATGTCGATGATTCGGTCCAGGAAGGGCTTAGCCTGAGCTTCGGGGACCAGAATTTCCAGCTCCACCTCTGCCCCGAACTGGGTGTCCCGGAGAATGCCCCCAAAGGCAGCCACTTCCAGCTTCACCCGCTCGTAATATGTATAGGGGCATGGCACATACAACACGCTCCACACCCGTTTCATGCTCTTGCCCGCGGCGTCCACGGCAATTTTCGCGCCCTTGGTATAGGCCCGGACCAGGCCGCCGGCACCCAGCAGAATGCCGCCGAAATACCGGGTCACCACGCAGACGATGTTGTACAGTCCCTCCCGCTGAAGGACCTGGATCATGGGCATACCGGCAGTTCCGCCGGGTTCTCCGTCATCAGAGAACCGGACCGCACCGTCCTTTATGATATAGGCCCAACAGTTGTGGGTCGCATCGTAATGCTGTTTCTTCATAGCCTGGATCTTTTCCAGCGCCTCCTCCTCGGTTTCCACAGGCCACACACGGCCGATGAAACGGGATTTTTTCTCTATGAATTCATCCTCCCCGAATTGGGTGGGCACCAGATATTCGTCCAAGGCTTACAGCTCCTTCGTAATATACTCTTTTAATCTTCCGTACAAAATGGGGTCCACCACGGTTTCCACCACGATGCCCTCGCCAGTGTAGTCCATGGACTTCACCTGGGCACCGGAGTGGAGCTTGTCCACCATACCGCCCATGGAATAAGGCAGGGTCACGATGACATGATGGCGGCTGTGGCCCAGGGCATCCTCAATTGCCTTCAGCAGAGCTTCCATGCCGGTGCCACACTTGGCGGAAACCGCCACCACATCCCGGCCCACGGGAATATCCATGGGGTCCGCCAGGTCGGCTTTGTTATACACCCGCAGGACAGGAGTGCCGGGTTTTGCCAGCTTGGCGATCAGGCTGTCCACGACCTGAATATGCTCCTCCCGGTTGGGGTCCGAAGAATCGATAACATGGAGCAGCAAATCGGCATATTCCAGCTCCTCCAGCGTCGCCCGGAAGGCATCCACAAGATGATGCGGAAGCTTGGCAATAAAACCAACCGTGTCGGATAATATCACATCCAGATTGTCGGATACGGTCAATTGTCGGGAGGTAGTGTCCAAAGTGTCAAAAAGCCGGTTGTTAGCCGGGATTCCGGCGCCGGTCAAATGGTTCAGAAGGGTGGATTTACCCGCGTTGGTATAGCCCACGATAGCAACCACCGGGACAGAATTCTTCATCCGACGTTCCCGCTGAACACTGCGGACCTGACGGACCTGCTCCAGCTCATGCTGGAGACGGGTGATCCGCTCACGGATATAACGGCGGTCGCTTTCCAGCTTGGTCTCACCGGGGCCCCGGGTACCGATGCCACCGCCCTGACGGCTCAGGCTGGCACCCATGCCGGCCAGCCGGGGCAGCAGATACTTGTACTGGGCCAGCTCCACTTGAAGGCGGCCCTCCTTGGTCTTGGCCCGCTGGGCAAAGATATCCAGAATCAGGGCGCTGCGGTCCAGGACCGTGACCCCCAGGATGTCCTCCAATGCCCGGATATTGCCCGGGGACAGTTCGTTGTCGAAAACCACCATGGTGGACAAGGTGGCTTCCACCAGCATTTTCACTTCCAGGGCCTTGCCTTCGCCGATGAAGCTGTGGGGGTCCGGTGCGTGGCGGTTTTGCAGGATCTTGCCGGTGCAGAAGCCGCCGGCGGTTTCCAGCAGGGCTTCCAGCTCTTCCAGGGTCTCGTCCGTGGCGGTCTGGGCCTGAGTAAAGCAATCCGCGTTTAGGCCAACCAGAACTGCCCGCTCCTGCACATGATATTCAAAATTATCTTCCATAGTTCCTCCGTCTGTTGAGGTGGCAAATTGTAGTTTAGCGTAATATGTCCGCGTAGGGGCGATCCTTGCGGTCTCCCGGCAGCGAAGCCTCCTCGGCCCCCGCTTTTCAAGAGGGGGCTGGCAAAAATCGGCTCTTCGGAACCGATTTTTGACTGGGGGAGTTCTTTTTTCTCCCCCCGGCCCTTCGGGCCACCCCCCTCATAAATGCGGGGGGGCAAGGGATGCGGTGCTGATATAACCTACAATTTATCTCTTTGTACTATTTATTCCCTGCAAAAGGCAGCCCCGGCAGAATACTCTGCCGGGACCGTGCCTGTTTTACGGCATCCTGCCGTTTCGGTTTATTTGCTTGCCACCTTGCTGTCTTTCCGCTTTTCTTCCTCGGAAAGGTCCGCGTAGGCGATGAGGTCATGGTGCATCCGGCCCAGATCGTTGCGGCTGCGCTTATCGGTACTGCCGCTGTAGATGTAGCCCTGGGACCGCATATAAGCATTCCAGCGGCGGTGCTCCAGATCCTCCAAAGCAAGCCGCTCCCCATCGGTCAGCTCATCTTCCGCCTTGTTGGCACCGGCGATTCCCACCTTCTGCTTGGCCCGGGAGTGAATGGCCAAGGCGATGGAGGACCAGTAGTTATACTCGTAACCCCAGAATTCGCTTTCCTTGCCCCAGCGCAGGTGCCGCCGCAGGGCATCCTCCTCCAGCTCGGACTCCAGGATCACCGCCTCCGTATAGGAGGACTCCATATCCCCGATGAAGTCGATGTTGTAGGGCTGGCCCTTGAAATTCTTCAGACCCGCCAGAGCAGCCCGCTTTTCGGAGCTATAGACGATGGCCTGAATCCGGGGCTTAGCCCCCACCTGCTCAAAGAGCACCCGCAGTTCCATAGCCGTGCGGATGTTTAAGCCATCATCCCCCAGGGCAACCAGAACATAGCTGGCGTTCTTCAGGCTGTGGATCCGGTCCGCAAAGCCCTTGGACTCCACACAGGTATCCCCATAAATGTGGATCTGATAATGGGCATCCCCGGGTGTGTTGGTTCCGTTGTGGGTTTCATCCATCAGCTCCGGGCATAGGGCAGAGAATTTTTCCTCCGCCAGGGGATCCTGGTCGAAGCCATGGATAGTCACCCGGTAGCCGTCCATCTGACAGAACCAGCTCAAAGCCTTGACCATGGCTGTGCCATGGCTGCCCATGCCCACTACCAGGGCAGTGATCTGCTTTTCTCCATCCACCTCCGGCAGACTGGGGTCAAAGAGCAGGTGTCCTTCTTCGTAGAGCAGCCGGTTGATCCGGGAGTGGACCTCATCCACCCGTCGGACACGCATAGCCCGGTTCTGGGCCGAGGTCAGCAAAGCTTCGCTTTCCACACCGGTGGCGAAGACGAACAGATTGGTATTGGGCCGGTCCCCATAGATCTCCAGCAGCCGCAGAGCACCCAGCACATTGGCATCCTGATCCTCAGAAATATTGAAGAACCACAGCCCCTTGCTTTTTGCGTGGAACCCGAAGCGCACGGAAAGAATATCCTTCTTGAAGCACATGGCGCCCATGCTCCGGGCCCGGTCCTGAATCTCCCCTTCCTCTTCCTCCGGCACCGCTGTAAAGGCCACCGCCGCATCGGGGTGATTCTTCCGGATGTCCGCAGCCAGAGTCAGGGACCGCTCGTTCAGGTCAGAGAATACGTACACATCCTTGAAATAGGCCAGTATATAAGCCACATTGGCGGAAACATTGTTGAAGAAGGAAAGCACCGCGCCAAAGGTCAGAGCCGGGGCCATGACCATAAGCACCGAGGCCAGAAGCTGATACCAGTGCGCCAGCTCTCCCCCGCCGATGTTTTCCAGAATCACTTCATAGTCGCCGTCCGCGGCAAAAAGGCGGATGGCGCTGTACAGGGAAAAGGCCAGGGCCTTGATGACCTGGAAGGCATCGTTCATCTCCTGATTGGTGTAGGCCGGCAGGAACAGCAGCACCGCTGCCACCAGCACACCGCCAAAGAGCACATTCAAAGGCGGCAAAGTCTGCCGGCCTTCCTTCTTCTGCTTTCGCAGCAGCCAGGCCGCGGCCACACTGCCGCAGAGCACCGCTACCGCCGCCAGAAAACAAAACAACATCGCAGTTCCTCCTGTTGTCATATTTTCACCATTATACACCAGAAATCCGGTCCAGGCAATACCTTTCTCAGCCCTCCCGGGCCTGAAGCCACTGGGCGATCCGGGGCAGGACCTGCAGATTCCGGGCCAGGATCACCTCCAGTTCCCGCAGAGCCAGGGGCGAATCCTCGCTTCCAATCTCCACGGTAATACTGGGGATCCCCAATTTGTCAATGGCCCAGTCCTTATAACCCGCCGCGTCAACAGACTCACTTCCATACCCGGCATACCCTGCCGCGGCACCCACCGCCTTGGCCAGGGAATGGGACGCGGCATTCACGTCCTCCCGTCCGCCGTACTCCCAGTAGATCAGACTGCCCATGGAGTGATAACTGACGGTCACGTCGAAATTATGGGCCAGGGTATAGTCCCGGAGCGCCCGGCTTTCCGCCGCGTCGTAGAGGGCCGTGCCCTTATACCGCTCAGAGGATGGTCCCGGTCTGCCCTGGAACAGCTCCCACCCCGCGTCATAGGTCCGGTTCAGGTCCACACCCAGGCCGTTGGCTTTCCACTGCCGCAGATATTCCTCCGGCGAAAGGTCCGTATAGCCCAGAGCCAGATCGTTTTCATAAATTGCCTGGGCCTCCGGGCTCAGGGCCCCGGACTGGACCATGCTCACGCCGTCCGGATTCATCATGGGAACGATGTGGAAGCACACATTCCCGAATTCCTCCAGGCCCCGTCCCGCCCAGTAGTCCACCATAGCCATAATCAGCCAGGTGCATGCATGTTCCCGGGCATGGATGGAGCCCTGGATCAGCACCTGGAACTCCGCCTCCGGATCTCCCAGGATCAGCACGGGAATCTCCCTGCCCAGCTCACTGGTGCCCAGGCTGTCCAGCCGGGCGTATTCCGGCCAGGCCTCTGCAAACGCATTCAGGTCCTCCAGCATCATCTCATAGGAGTATTTGTCGGACAGCTCCACGGCTTCCAGGGACTCCCGGGCGTAGGGCTGATCCACGCTCTTCAGATAAGAAGCCAGCACATAGCCCTCCTGACCGCGATACTCCACCCGGGCAAACCGTTCCTCCCAGCGGATCAGCCGCACCGCCGCACCGGCGGGCACATAATCCAGAGCACCGTAATCATAACCGGGACCCGCGCGCAGAGTCAGATATTCCCGGCAGTCCGCAAACCAGAACCATCCCATGACCGGATCGAAATTCTCCTCTACCGGATAGATATCCGTATCCGTGAAGTGCCACCACTCGCCGCTGTAGGGCGTAAAGCCGTGGCGCTCCATGGTCTCCTCCAAAAGCAAGGCGTTGGCCGCAGCCTCCGGATCACAATCGGAGTAATCCCGGTCCCCCAGAGCGGAAAATTCATCGAAACCGCTGGGCATCACCAGCTCCTCCCCGGTTTCCAGGTCCACAAGCGTCACGTCCACAGCGCAGCCCCGGCAATGACCCCGGAACCCGCTGTAGGGATTGGAAACATACACCGGATCGGGGCAGATCTCCCACAGCCGTTCCTGACCGGAGACAGGCCGGTACCCATCCCAAAGCTTCAGGCCATAGCCCAGGGCCGCAAGCTCATCCTGGACCTTCGCCAGCCGCAAAGCGGTACCGTAGCGCACATAACCATCCTCAAAGGAATAGACCCGCCGTCCGGTGAAATTGTCCGTGGAGGCGTATTTCAAATCCACCACCAAACCGGGCACATAGTCCCGGGCCTTGACAAAGTCCGACGCCAGCGGCTCCACCACCGGGGGCTCGTTGAGCAGCGGCGGTTCCGTGGGGTCCGTCGGTGGTGCTGTAGGATCCGTAGGAGGTGCTGTGGGATCCGTAGGAGGTGCCGTGGGGGATGTATCCGGAATCGATGGTTCCGTGGGGACTACCGGGCCCTGGCATCCTGCCAGGAGCACCACAGCCAGCAGCACCGCAAAGATCCGTTTCATGGATAACACGAAAATCATCTCCATTTTGGGAATGGTTCCATATTACCACCATGTCCCCCGAATTTCTACCTAATATTTGTAAACAATCCGCGCCAATAAAAACCGGTTCTATAATAAATGTTGGGGTCAGGCGATGAGCCTGGCCCCATTGTTATAAATAATAGTTGAGCATAGAGACAAAAATCCTTTACAATGAATGTACCCCTACAACCACGAAAAGGAGGTCTCTATGCTCGTGAAAGAT
>JAFVWL010000093.1 GCA_017501695.1 Oscillospiraceae bacterium | reverse complement strand
CGGGCCAGTACCTCGTAAGGCAGTCGAGACCAGTCTGCGGTCATGGCGTCCACGCTTTCTACGACACGAAGGGCGATAACGCTCTCATAGCTTCGTCCGTCCCCCATGACCCCCACTGTTTTCAGGGGAAGAAGTACGGCGAAGCCCTGCCACACCTTGTCATACCATCCGGTGCTTCGCAGTTCTTCAAGAACGACGGCATCTGCCCTGCGAAGGATGTCGAGCCGTTCCGGAGTCACTTCACCTACTATGCGTACGGCAAGTCCTGGCCCGGGGAACGGATGTCGCCAGAGGATGTCGTGAGCAATCCCGAGCTGTTCACCGGCGGCCCGCACTTCATCCTTGAAAAGCTCCCTCAGAGGTTCGATAAGTTCCAGATCCATATGTTCCGGCAGACCGCCTACGTTATGATGGCTTTTTATAACGGCGCTCGGCCCTTTGCTGGAGACGGATTCTATAACATCAGGGTACAGCGTTCCCTGAGCGAGAAAGGCCACGTCATGCCCTTGAGCCTTTATTTTCTCGGCTTCTCGTTCAAACACTTCTATAAACGTTCGTCCGATGGTTTTTCTCTTCATCTCCGGGTCTTCCAGCCTGCGAAGACGCTGGAGAAAAAGTTCAGATGCCTGTACGAGCGTAAGGTCAAGATCGAAGTGTTCCTTCAGGAAACCCATGACTTCCTGCGCTTCCCCGCTGCGCAATACTCCGTTGTCCACGAAGATGCAGTGGAGCTGACGACCTATGGCCTTGTGGAGAAGCACCGCCACCACCGTGGAGTCGACGCCGCCGGAAAGTGCACAGATAACGTGCTTCCGGCCGACCTTCTCCCGGATCTGTACGGTGATGCGCTCTATGAAGGAAGCCATGCTCCAATCCGGTTTCAGCCCTGCCACGCGAAAAAGAAAGTTTCGCAGGATAGCCGTTCCTTCTCTGGAATGATGCACCTCCGGATGGAACTGTACGGCATAGATCCGGCGCGCTTCACAGGCCATGGCGGCTATATCCAGCGTGTCGGTCCGGCCTGTAGCGATGAATCCGGGTGGGGGCGTTTTGACCTTGTCGCCATGAGACATCCACACTCGGGAACGCCCGCCCGAAGAAAGGCTCTCCAGTCCTTCCCACAGCAGGCAGTCCGCCGTTTTTTCGAGATCGGCCGGGCCGTATTCCCTCGTTTCACTTTGAGCGAGTTCGCCGCCAAGCGTAGAGGCCAGTATCTGCATCCCGTAACAGATACCCAGAACAGGCAGATCCAGCTCCAGCAGTTCGGGATCGAGGAGGGGAGCATCCTTCTCTCCCACACTGGCAGGACCGCCGGAAAGGATGAGCGCATCCGGCTGAAGCACTCTGACCTGACCGGCCGTAAGAGTGTAGGGATGGATCTCGGAATAGATACCGGCTTCCCGTACTCGGCGCGCTATAAGCTGTGTGACCTGAGAACCGAAATCGAGGATGATGACTTTTGACATGGTGGACCTCAGCGAGAAAGATGGGAAATGATCATGTCCTTGAATTCCTGAAAAAAGTCCTGCGCATCTCTGGGGCCTGCGGCTGCTTCAGGATGGTGCTGAACAGCCATGATCGGTTTCTGAGGATGACAGAAGCCTTCCAAAGTGCCGTCGTTCAGATTGACGAAACGAGCTTCTATTCCAGCCGGAGGAACGACGCAGAATCCGTGGTTCTGTGACGTTATATAGATCCGTCCGGTACGCAGATCTTTTACGGGATGATTGACGCCGTGATGCCCGAACTTCAACTTCATGGTCGTGCCTCCCAGCGCATGACCAAGGAGCTGATGCCCCAGGCAGATCCCTGCGATGGGAAAATGTTCCGCCAGTTTGGCAATTTCTGCGATTTCCTTCTTCAATGTCGCCGGATCGCCGGGGCCGTTGGAAAGGAACACCGCATCGGGAGAGACCTTGCAGGCCTGTTCAAAGGTGAAAGAAGGCGGGACGACGAGCAGTTCCATGCCTTGTTTCGCCAGCAGGCGCAGGATGTTCCATTTAATGCCGAAATCGTAGACGAGGACACGGAGTTTTTTTTCATCAGGCCAGAGGTAGGTGCCGTCCGAGGCGAGCTGGCAATGAGACGGCCGACCCGCACGTTCATCCCAGCGGTAAGGACGTGCAGGAGCGACTCGATAGACAAGATTCTGCCCTTCCATCGTCGGGAGCTGTTTTGCACGTTCTGCCAGTTCGGCAGGATCGGATATGCTGGTAGAGATGCATCCTCGCATAGCTCCGTACCGGCGCAGATGCAGGGTAAGGGCGCGTGTATCCAGCCCTTCGATACCGGGCACGTTCATACGGATGAGGAAATCCGGCAGACTTTCCGCCGACCTCCAGTTGGAAGGATGCTTACAGCATTCTTTGACCAGCAGAGCGGACAAATGGACGCGGTCTGATTCCATATCCTCTTCGTTGATGCCGTAATTTCCGATGAGCGGATAGGTAAGGCAGACCATCTGACCAGCATAGGAAGGATCGGTCAGCACTTCCTGATAGCCTGTCATGGAGGTGTTGAAGATGACCTCACCGCCTGTCAGCTCGACAGGCCCAGTAAAAGAACGGCCCTGAAGTGTAAAGCCGTCTTCAAGAACAAGGAGTGCCTTCATGCTATCCCTCCTTCATAGTAGTCTTGCAGGCAGGACACACGCAGGTTTTCCTTCTGCTGGTAGTGTATGGCGCGGGCGATGGCGCGGGCCCCGGCTATCGTGGTGGTGAAAGGGATACCGCGATGCAGGGTAGCCTGCCGTATGGTACGGGCATCTGCCGTTGTGTTCCCGCCTTCCGCTGTGTTGATGACAAGAGACACGTCGCCGTTTTTCATTCTGTCCAGAATGTTAGGACGCCCTTCACTGATCTTGGGAACGAGTTGCACATCCAGTCCATGAGCCTTGAGGATCGCAGCCGTTCCGCGTGTGGCAAGAAGACGGAACCCCAGTTCCGCGTAGGAACGGGCCACGGGCACGACAGAGAATTTGTCCCGGTCGTTCACCGAAAGAAAGACGGTCCCTCCATTGGGCAATACCTGCCCTGCACCCATCTGGCTTTTGAGAAAAGCCTCATCGAAGCTGGGCGCTATACCCATGACTTCGCCCGTGGAACGCATTTCCGGCCCAAGGAGGATGTCCACGCCGGGAAAACGCCTGAACGGGAAAACAGCCTCTTTCACACAGAAATAGCCCGCTTTCCTCATGGCCCACGGGGCCAGCTCCTTAAGAGTCCTGCCCAGCATGACCTGTGTGGCAAGACGAGGAAGGGGGACGCCCGTGGCTTTCGATACGAAGGGAACTGTGCGAGAGGCCCTGGGATTCACTTCTAGGATAAAGACAAGGCCATCTTTCACGGCGAACTGCACGTTCATAAGACCGATGACGCGCAGTTCACGGGCCAGTTCAACGGTCTGCCGATGTATCTCTTCCACGATCTCCGCAGAAAGCGAGTACGGAGGAAGAGAACACGCCGAGTCTCCGGAGTGAATGCCAGCCGCCTCGATATGCTCCATGATACCGGCGACATAGACATCCTTTCCGTCGGCAAGGGCATCGACGTCAACTTCAATGGCATTTTCAAGAAACTGGTCGATAAGGATGGGATGTTCCGACATCTCCGAACCGGCAACAGAACGGAAATACTCCTCAAGCTCTGCCTGCCCATAGCAGACCTGCATGGCGCGCCCGCCAAGAACGTAACTGGGGCGGACTATGATGGGCCAACCGATGCTTTCGGCTACAGCTCTGGCCTCTTTCAGCGATGTACATATCCCGTTTCTCGGCTGGAGCAGGCCCAGTTTTCGTATGAGCGTCTGGAAACGCTCCCTGTCTTCCGCCCTGTCGATGGCGTCGGGACTTGTACCGAGTATCGGCACTCCGGCTCGCTGGAGAGGTACGGCAAGGTTCAATGGCGTCTGCCCGCCGAACTGCACGATGACACCGTCGGGCTTTTCCTTCTGCACAATATTCAACACATCCTCGAACGTGAGCGGTTCGAAGTACAGGCGGTCTGACGTGTCGTAATCGGTGGATACCGTTTCGGGATTGGAATTCACCATGATGGCTTCCCACCCCTCATCTCGCAACGCAGAGGACGCCTGACAGCAGCAGTAGTCGAACTCTATCCCCTGCCCTATGCGATT
>JAFVWL010000092.1 GCA_017501695.1 Oscillospiraceae bacterium | reverse complement strand
GGCGGCGACGTGGCAATCCGCATCCCCTAAAACCTGCGGTTTTAGGCGCACTTTCAGCAAAGATGAAACATTTTGGAGAACGGATTGCCACACCAGTGTGCGCACTGGTTCGCAATGACAGGTTTTTCGACAGTCTGAGAAGGAGGACGCCGGCGGCGTCCTCCTTTTATGTTTGAAATTCATCTGTTCGACGTAACGTCACGTGGAATCACGCAGCAAAAACAATGACATTGCGGGGCCCAACGGGCCGTGGCAATTTCCGGCACCGTCTGAAGTGACCAATGCTCCAATTAACATCGAACGCTGCAATGAACTTTGGCCGCCAGGCTTCGCAGCCATCCGCCAGGAGATTCCCACGGGCACTTCGTGCCCTCGGAATGACATGGTGGTCGATGGCTGGGTGTGGGTCTGGGAAGCCCCGCCTTACGAAGAGCGTTTCCTAATACAACCCTATCAAAATCCACATTTCTTGACTTTTTCATCGTTACTATGTATGATGAAGCTGCAATTATCTGCACAATGCAATACCACATGGGAGGTGTTTTCCGTGGACAAAAACAAGCGAATCTCATCCATTCGGATGTTCTGTACCACCGCTGTTGTATTACTTCATATTACACAGCAATACGAAACCCTTTTCCCGTCCGTTCGCTTCATAACCGACTGGCTGAATTTGGGTTTGGTTATGTTCTTCTGCATCAGTGCATTCCTTTATGCCCGTCGAACTATCAGCAATCCCCCGGTTTGGTTCATTAAACGATATCAGTCACTGCTTATTCCCAGTGTTTTGTGGGGATGCTTCCTCTTGATTCTTTTGATTACTCTGACACCCTCAACTACAGATATTGGAAGCACCATTCTTTCTTGCATTGGTCTGGAGGTCTGGTGCCAAAACCCTGGATTATTCCAACAGCTTTGGTTCCTAACATACATTCTCTTTTGCTACCTGACCGTTCCGCTTATTCAGGAAATCCCCTGTCAGACATGCAGGGAACGCACTTTCTGGGCCAGGTTGTTTATGGGTACAGTCATTGCCCAGGTGCTGGTTTTTGCTGCGGAACGCATTTTAAACATCGAACTGTTAAGTGTGGGAGTTCTGTTGCGATTTTATCTTCCATATTTTGTTTTCCGCAGGTATGACCCACTGGGAGAACCTCTTCTAAGAATAATGAAACCTGCCAGTGTTTTGGCTTTTGCAATAATGATCATCACATGCCTATGCAGATATACGGACCTTATTCCCCTTCCCGCCAGCTTGCGGGAGTTGATTTTCATTTATACACAAACATTCTCCGGCTTTGTTTTGTTTTTCTGGCTGTATCGAGCCCTCGCAACTAATCCTTTCCCAGAAAAATTGCTTCAGATTTCCGATATCTATTCCTACGAGATTTACCTGACCCATTGTATGTTCATCGGCTACAGCACTTCTGTAATTCGTGCTTTTGATTTTCATTTCATCGGTGTCATTTTGGCACTCCTTCTCACAGGAATATCCTCTTTTATCCTCCATGCCGTATCGGGTTCCCTCCTAAACTTCTCGAAGCATTTTCATTGATAAAGCACCACAGCCCCGGGCGAAAGCCCGGGGCTGTAGCTGTTTATTGGCCCTTGAACAAGGATGCGGGGAGGATGTCCACATTGGCCCGGTGGACATAGACCAGCTTGCCGTCGATGTGGATCAGGGTCGTCTTGGGCAGGTCGCCGGGGATCTCAATGTAGCAGTTGTTGCCCTGGAACAGGCCGATGGGGGTACCGTTCTGGCTGGACACGACCACAACCAGCTCCTTGCCGAAGTAGTTGGCCCATTCATTGATGGTCCGGTCCACAGGCATCAGGCCCGTGCCGCCGGTGGGATTCTCCATATTCGCGGGCAGGGAGAAATCGGTAATCATATCCACGCCCCGCTGTGCAAACACCAGGGTACCGCCCACGTGCTTCCAGCTTTCGCCGTCGATGGTGATGTCTATGTAGCTGGAAACCTCGCCGTTATCGTCCAGCTCGCAGTCCATGGTCACCCGGTTGCCGTGGACCGTGAACACCAGGTTGCCGAAGTTGTCATACTGGCGGATGTCGTAGTCATTGCCGAAGAGTTCGCCCCGGAGCTGGCCCAGCCAGGCACCAATGGCGGCGCAGCCCGCCAGGGAGCATGCCAGCACGGCCACCAAAATCAGGGCAAACACACGAATGGTTTTGGTCTTCATAGGAAACACCCTTTCTGTCTTTCTATGGGTTTATTATAGCGCGATGGGAGGAAATTGCAAGTTTCGGATTTGCTTCTGTAGGGCCGGTTGCCCTCAACCGGCCGTCTTGAAACCCCCGGTTTTCGTCCCATCGAGGTCCGAAAACCGGGACGGCGGCTTGAGGGCAAGCCGCCCTACGCATACAAAAATCAAATATCCAGCAGCTTCAGGTCCTCTTCCCGGACGGTACGCAGCTCCTTCCGGTTCAGCAGGTCGTAGATCACCGGCACCACGAACAGGGTCATCAGGGTGGCGTAGGTCAGGCCGCCGATACACACCACCGCCACGGGCTGCATCAGGGCGGTGCCCGCCGCCTGGGAGGTCGCCATATTGATCAGGCCAAGGATGGTGGTGATGGTAGTCATCAGAATGGGCCGCATACGGGTCCGGCCCGCGTCCACGATGGCCTCCCTGCGCTCCATACCCTCCTGCCGGAGCTGGTTGATATAGTCCACCAGGACGATGCCGTTGTTGACGATGATGCCCACCAGCATGACGAAGCCGATGAGGGCCACCACGCTGACCTCCATGCCGCAGATCAGCAGACCCAGGAAGCCGCCGGTGAAGGCCAGGGGGATGGTGAACATGACGATGAAGGGGGATTTCAGGCTCTGGAACTGAGCCACCATGACCAGGTACACCAGCAGCACACCCAGCAGCAGCATGAGCAGAAGCTGCTCCACCGCTTCCATGATGGTCTCATTCTCGCCGGTGAACTGGTAGCTTACACCGGCGCCCAGGTCCACATCCCGCAGGGCACGTTCCGCGGCAGTGTTCACCAGGGTCACGTTGTAGCCCTCTTCCAGGGTGGCGCTGACGGTGAGGTAGCGGCGCTGGTTGATCCGGGAGATGGAGCTGAGGCTGGTAGTCTCCTCCACCGTGGCGAAGTCGCTGAGGGGGATCTCCGTGACGGTGCCGTCCCGGCCGGTAACTTCAAAGACATAGCTTTTCAGGCCGTCCACATCCAGCTTTGCCCCTTCGGGCTTCTGGATGATCAGGCTGGTAGTGGTGCCCCCCAGCTCCAGGGAGGGCATGGTGGTGCTTTCGGTCAGGGCCGTGGCGATCTCCATATAGATCTGGGCCACAGTCAGGCCCTTGGCCATGGCAGCGTTCCGGTCCACATTCACGTGGAGGGCTGGAGCCGCGTCCTCCAAACCGTCGGACACATCCGCCACACCGTCCACATTATACAAAATCGTGGCGGCTTCCCGGGCAGCGTCCTGCAGGGTCTGCATATTCTCGGCATAGATCCGCAGGGAAATTCCGCTGCCGCCGGTGAGGGCGGAGGTATCCATCATGGCAGAGGAGCTGCTGATGGTACAGGGCAGGTCGGCACAGGCTTCCTCGATGGCCTTGCCCACCTGGGAGCCCTTGGCGTTCTCGTCGGACAGAGTGATATACAGGGTCACGGAATAGGTGGTCTCTCCGCCCAGAGCGGAAGCGGAGGAGGCGGACATATTGGCACCCACAGTCTCGATGCCCTCCAGGGTATCGATCCGCTCCAGGACCTGGTCGGACAGCTCCACAGCCTCAGCCATGGTGCTGCCGGCGGGGATGGACACGGTGACGTTGACGCTGGGCATATCCATATCGGGCATGAAGATGAAGCCGCCGGCCAGGCTTGCCCAGGCCGTTGCCACCAGCAGCACCACGGATACCGCCAGGATGATGATCTTGTGATTCAGGGACCACCGCAGGGCGACCTCATAGACTCCCAGAATGCTGTTCATGAAGGTCTCCTTCTGCTGCTTTTCCTTCCGCAGCAGGCCGGAGGCCATGGCAGGCACCAGAGTCAGGGAGACGATCAGGCTTGCCATGAGGGCGTAGGTCATGGTCAGGGCCAGGTCCGTAAAGAGCTGGCGGGTGATGCCCTCCACGAAGACGATGGGCAGGAACACGCACACCGTGGTCAGGGTGGAGGAGGTAACCGCACCGGCCACCTGAGCCGCGCCGGAGACGGCGGCCTGGATCACATTGGCACCCTTGGACCGGAGCCGGTAGATATTCTCGATGACCACCACGGAGTTATCCACCAGCATACCCACCGCCACAGCCAGGCCGGACAGGGAGATCATGTTGATGGTGACCCCGGAGAAGTACATGAGGACGATTGCGAAAATCACGGAAATGGGGATGGCGCAAAGGGTGATGAAGGTGGGGCGGATATCCTTCAGGAACAGGAACAGAATCAGCACGGAGAACAGAGCGCCCAGCAGCAGGCTGTTCATAATGGAATCCACAATCAGGTAGATATAGTCACCCTGGCTCATCAGGGAAACGAAGGACAGGCCGGGATATTCCTTTTCCAGTTCCCGGAACCGGTCCGCGATGTTGTTGGTGGTCTCTGCGGTGGCGTAGGTGGACTGCTTTTCAAACTGCAGCGTAATGCTGTTCTCGCCGTTGAGCTTGGAATAGGTCTCGTCCCGGTTGTCCACCAGCATCACCGCCGCCACATCGGGCAGGTAGATGGGGTCCAGGCCCTCCATGCCCATGTCAAAGAGCAGCAGGTTCTCCATCTGCTCCAGCTCCGTGATTTCCTCGCCCACAGAAACCATGTAGCTGATGCCGTTCTGGGAGATATAACCCGCGGGCATGGCGAAATTCTGGGCTGTCAGAAGCTGGGACACCATTTCCATGGTGAGGATATTGTTCAGATCCGCCTGGGCCAGGGCATCGGTCCGGGCGGCTTCCAACTGGGCCAGGCCGGACTCCAACTGGGTCAAAGCGCTGGTGAGCATGGCGGAATTGGAGTTGATCTCGCTGGCGGCGTTGCTGATCTCCAGAAGGCCCATGGTCTTCTGCTCGCTGAGAAGCGCCGCGGCGTCCTTGAGCTGGAGCATACCGCTGTCCACCTGGGAAATGGCGGAGTTCAGCGCCGCGATGCCCAGGTCGATCTGGGACAGGCTGCTCTCCAACTGGGCGATCTGGTCATCCAGGGCAGACAGGTCCAGGCCCTGGCCCCCCAGAGCTTCCAGCAGGGCCTCCATCTGAAGCCGGAGGGATTCCAGCAGTTCCTGGTTTTCCGCGATGGCCGGTCCCAGGGTCTCCAGGGTCAGGCCCAGGACACCCAGCTCCGCTTCCAGGGCGGCCCACTGGGCTTCCATCTCCACATAGGCGGGGCTGGCCTTGAGCTCAGCGATGGCCGCTTCCTTCTGCTCCGGAGTCAGAACCGGGTCGTTTTCAATGGCAGCGATCTGATCGTCAAATTGTGTCCGGAGCTTGACCAGCTCCTCAGCCCGTTTCTGCAGGTCCAGCATGACCTTGACCTGCGCCTGGAGCAGCTCGCTCTGCTCGCCCAGGCCGTCCAGGCCGGACTGAATGGCCTTCAGCACGGACAGGGTGGTCTCGAGCTGGGTCTTGCCGGACTGAAGCTGGATGATCTGATCCTGAAGCTGGGCCTTGGTGGCCACAAGCTGGCCCTGCTGATAGTTCAGCTCCGCCTCACCCTGGGCGGTCTGACCTGCCAGTTCCTCCTTGCCCGCCTCCAGTTGGGCCTTGGCATCCTCCAACTGGGTCTGGGCGGAGCGCAGCTCCTCCAACTGGGCATTGAGCTCCGCGGAAGCCTCGTCCATCTGCTTGTTGATGATGTCCGCGATCTGCTGATTCAGGCTGTCGATTTTTTCCTGGTCCAGCACCACATGAAGCTGCTGGGTCACCAGGCCGGAGGTAGTGATCCGGGCCACGCCGGGAATGCCCTCCAATTTATTCATCAGGGTCTTGTTGAGGAAATCCGTCAGTTCGATGGTGGTCATGCCCTCCATGGAAAGGGCCGCCACTTCCACAGGCAGCATGGAGGGGTTGATCTTCAGCACATAGGGAGTGCCCACCATGTCATCCCAGCCGGACTGCAAGGTAGAGATGGCCTGCTGGATATCCACGCCGATGGTGTCCATATTCACGGACTCCTCGAATTCCAGCATGACCATGCTGTAGTTCTCGCTGGAGGTGGAGGTGACCTCCACAATATGCTCCAGGGTGGACATGGATTGCTCCAAAGGCCGGGTGACCTCGGACTCCACCTTCTCCGGGCTGGCGCCGGGGTAGGTGGTCATGATCATCACATAGGGGAAGTCCATGTTGGGCAGCAGGTCCGGCACCATGTCCAGATACGCTACCACACCCAGGACCAGGATGGCAATAACCGCCACGAATACGGTCAGGGGTTTTTTTACGCTGAATTTTGGCATAACGATCGCTCCTCGCAAGACTCTGTTCAATCAGTAATCCAATATAAAAGTTTATCACTCCTGCGTCTATTATTCAACGACAAATATGTAAATATTTTGTTACATTGTGCACATTTTTCCAACAGTTTTTTATTTTTTTCCGCAAAACTGCTGACAAACGGAAAGAATCGTGGTATAGTTACAATATCAAACAGGAGGTGCGGCCATGAATTTCCTTGAAGAACGGATCGTTAACGACGGCATCGTAAAATCCGCGGAGGTACTGCTGGTGGACAGCTTTCTGAACCACCAGATGGACATTGCCCTGCTGGAACGGATCGGCGCGGAGCTCCACCGGCGTTTCGCGGACAAGCCCATTACCAAGGTGCTGACCATTGAGACTTCCGGCATCGCCGTGGCCTATTCTGTGGCCCGGGCTTTCGGAGTACCCCTGGTCTTTGCCCGGAAATCCAGAAACGTAAACCTGGACGGGGACGCCTATGTGGCGGAGATTGAATCCTATCCCACCCGGAAGCTGACCCAGATCATTGTCGCCAAGAAATACCTCAGCGAGACGGACCGTGTGCTGATCATAGACGACATCATGGCCAACGGCTGCGCCCTGCAGGGACTCATCGCCCTGGTGGAATCCGCCGACGCCACGGTGGAGGGTCTGGGTGTGGCCATCGAGAAGGCCTTCCAGGAAGGCGGCCACCGGATCCGGAATCTGGGCTACCGGCTGGAAGCCCTGGCAACCATCGAAGCCATGGACCCGGAAACCGGAGCGATCACCTTCCGAACCCAGGAATAACCAAAACCGCCCGTCCCGGCAAAACCGGGACGGGCTTCAGCATTTTTACAAACCTCGTCATTCCGCGCCGGTTTGCGAACCGGTGCGGGAATCCGTTCTCCAAAATGTTTTCTTTTTCCTGACAGTGCGCCGATGCGGATTGCCAGGTCGCCGCCTTTTGGGCGGCTCCTCGCAATGACATTCTTGTTTCGATACTTTTTTGACACACTGACCATTTTGCATTTTCAAAGATCCGCCCGATGCAGGAGGGATCGCAGGTTCTCTGCCGTGGCTTGGTCCAGGCCTTCCAGCCCGGCGGACAAGTCCTCCGGTGTGAACCGCCGTCCGGTCCAGGCCCGCTCCAGCTTTTCCGGCAGGGTGTGGTCCATGGCGTCGGTATAGACCTTCACCCGCTCCACCCGTCCGGCAGATACCTCCAGGCCGATCTGGACCCCTCCCCAGGGGAACCGGTCCTCCAGCTCCAGGGAAAAGGGCAGCTTCCGGCCGTAATTCCATTCCCAGCTCCGGTTTCGTGCCGCCAGAGCATCCACCGCCTGCCGGTCCCCTTCCGTCAGGGTCAGGGTTTTCCAATCCTTATACAGAAACCGGTAGGCTTCCCGAAGCGCATCTTTCAGGGTATCCACCGTCACCGCCGGATTCAGCTCCGACAGGTTGCACACCCGGCTGGCCACGGAATCCACGCCCTTGGACCGGAGCTTCGCCTTGCCTGGGGTCAGATACCGCCCCAGCTTTTCCAGGTCCGCGTTCACCAGCAGGGTTCCGTGGTGGTAAGCGGCAGTTCCGTTTTTGTAGTAGGCGCTGCCGGAAAATTTTCGGCCCCCGGCCAGCAGGTCGTTCCGACCGGAAAATTCCGCCTGGATGTCCAGCTTCCCCAAGGCCTCCAGGATCACAGAAAACTGCTTGGTTTCATCGAACCAGTCCTGAGGCATGAGAAAGGTAAAATTCAGATTGCCCAGATCATGATACACTGCCCCGCCGCCGGAAAGACGCCGGGCAAGACGGCCACCCTCCTGTTCCAGGAGGGTGGTCCTGCATTCTTTCCAGGGATTTTGATTTTTCCCGATGACCACCGTATGGGCGTTCTGCCACAGATAGAGAATCACCCGGTCCTTCGCTTGGGACAGGAGATATTCCTCCACCGCCAGATTGTACCAGGGGTCATGGGAGGGGCTTTCGTACAGCCAGCTCATCCCTTCCAGCGCAGCACCGGATTCCGGGCTGCCCGGACCTCGTCGGGCCGGCCGATCTGGGCGTTGTGGGGAGAATCGTGCATATAGGCCGGGTCCTCATGGGCCAGGTCGTAGAGCTTGCGGAACACCTCCGCTGCCCAATCCAGGGTATCCCGGGACTCGGTTTCCGTGGGCTCCAGCATCAGGGCCTCGTGGACGATCAGAGGGAAGTACATCGTAGGCGGATGCATGCCGTAGTCGATGAGGGTCTTGGCCACATCCAGGGCGGACACACCGGTTTCCTTCTTGAACCGGCTCAGGTCCAGGACGAACTCATGCATACAGATCCGGTCGAAGGCGGGCTCAAAGGTGCCCTTGATTTTCGCCTGAAGATAGTTGGCGTTGAGCACCGCGTTCTGGGCAGCTTCCGGGATGCCCTCCCGGCCCAGACTCAGGATGTAGGTCATGGCCTTCACCACCACCAGGAAATTGCCGGCGAAGGACCGGACCTGAATATGGCCCGCCCCATCCATCATGGCGGAGCCGGGAAGATAGGCCGCCAGGCGGGCCTTGCAGCCTACGGCACCGCTGCCGGGACCGCCGCCGCCGTGGGGCGTGGCGAAGGTCTTGTGCAGATTCAGGTGAATGCAGTCGAAGCCCATGTCGCCGGGGCGCACCACGCCCATGACCGCGTTCAGGTTGGCGCCGTCATAGTAGCACAGGCCGCCGGCCTCGTGGACCAGCCGGGTGATCTCCAGGATGTTCTCGTCGAAAATACCCACGGTGTTGGGGTTGGTCAGCATCAGGCCCGCGGTATCCTCGCCCAGGACCTTCTTCAGGGCTTCCAGGTCCACACAGCCATTGGGGGCCGAGGGGATGTTGACGATGGTGTAGCCGCACATGGCGGCGGTGGCGGGGTTGGTGCCGTGGGCGGAATCGGGGACGATGATCTTATTGCGCTTGCTGTCGCCACGGGCTTCGTGGTACTGCTTGATCAACAGGACGCCGGTGAACTCGCCATGGGCACCGGCGGCAGGCTGGAAGGTCATATCGTCCATGCCGGTGATCTCGCACAGCAGCGTCCGGGCCGTATCCAGCACCTCCCGGCAGCCGGCGGTGGTATGCGCAGGAGCCAAAGGATGGACCCCGGTAAAGCCGGGCAGGGCGGCCATTTCTTCGTCGATCCGGGGATTGTACTTCATGGTGCAGGAGCCCAGGGGGTAGAAGCCGCAGTTGACACCGTGGACGTTCTTGTTCAGCTCCGTATAATGACGGGAAATGTCGGTTTCGCTCAGCTCCGGCAGACGGGGAGCCACATCCCGGACCAGCCCGGCGGGCAGGGCCACAGCTTCCACATCGCACTGGGGCAGGTAGTCCATGCCCCGGCCGGGAACACTTTTCTCAAAAATCAGCTTCATGCTCCCAGCACCTCCTTCACGATGGCAACGGCACGGTCCAGTTCTTCCCGGGACACCTTCTCCGTGGCGCACCACAGGATGCCATCCCCAACAGGCAGGCCGCCGAGAATGCCCTGGGCTTCCAATGCGGACAGGACTTCCTCCGCCTTGGGCAGGACGGTGACGAATTCGTGGAAATAGGCTCCGGTGTATTTCAGGGAGACGCCGGGAAGTTTACATAACTCTGTTGCCAGATAATGGGCCTTGCTCATGGACTGGCTCGCGGCCTGGGCCATGCCCCCGGGACCCATGGCGGCCATATACAGCCCCGCGGTCAGGGCGCACAGGGCCTGGTTGGAGCAGATATTGGAGCTGGCCTTTTCCCGGCGGATATGCTGCTCCCGGGCCTGGAGGGACAGGACATAGGCCCGCTCCCCCCTGGAATCCACGGTCTCGCCTACGATGCGGCCGGGGAGCTTGCGCATGAGCTTCTCGGTGGCGGCCATAAAGCCCAGGTAGGGACCGCCGTAGCTCAGGGGCATGCCCAGGGGCTGGCCCTCGCCCACCGCGATGTCCGCGCCGCAGGCTCTGGGGGTCTTCATAATGGCCAGGGCCATGGGGTTGCAGCTCATAATGTACAGGGAGCCATTGCCATGGGCCAGCGCGCCGATGGCATCCGCTTCCTCAAACTGGCCGTAGAAATTGGGCTGCTGGAGGATGACGGAAGCCACATCAGGCTTCAGCATTTCCTTCAGGGCATCCAGATCCGTCCGGCCATCCTTCACGGGAATGATCCGCAGTTCGTCTCCGGTTCCGTAGCAATAGGTCCGGACCGTATTGACCGTATCCGGATGGGCCGCCCCGGAGATCAGGGTCACCCGGCGCTTCCGGTCCCGGCACATGGCGGCGGCTTCCGCGGCGGCGGTGGCACCGTCATAGACGGAGGCGTTGGACACGTCCATGCCTGTCAGCTCGCAGATACAGGTCTGGTACTCAAAAATGGACTGGAGGATACCCTGACTCATTTCCGCCTGATAGGGGGTATAGGCCGTCAGGAATTCCTCCTTGGCGGGGATGTACTTGACGATGCTGGGGATGTAGTGGTCGTAGGCACCGGCACCCCGGAGGACCGTGGGGAATACCCGGTTTTTTGCGGCCATGGCACTGACCTTCCGGCTCACTTCCAGTTCGCTGAGCCCGGCGGGGATATTCAGGCCCCGGTCCAGGTACATTTCCTGGGGCACATCCCGGTACAGGTCCCGGTAGGATTCCACGCCCACCGTTTTCAGCATCTCAAGCCGTTCATCCCGGGTAGAAGGGATGTAGCTTGCCATGAATTAACCCTCCTCGGCGCAGTGGGCCTCGTAAGCGGCGGCGTCCAGCAGTTCCTCCTCGTCGGTGACCTGCTCCACCTTGATGATCCAGGCACCGTAGGGATCCCCGTTCAGATTCTCGGGGGAATCCTCCAGCTCCTCGTTGACCTCCAGGACCACGCCGGACACGGGGCTGATCAGATCAGACACAGCCTTGACAGACTCCACATCGCCAAAGCTCTCACCGGCGGTGACCTCGTCACCCACGGCGGGCAGGTTCACGAAGACCACATCGCCCAGCGCGTCCTGGGCATAGTCGGAGATGCCGATGACGGCCACGCCGTCCTCATAACGGACCCACTCATGGGACTTGGAATACTTCAGATCAACAGGGTAATTCATACATTTTTCCTCCATTTTTATTTTTATTGATGGAAATCCGGCTAACAGGCCGGTGTTATGCTCCTGTGCAGGGTTGCTTCGGCGCGGGAGCGCCCTTGGCCCCCGCATTTTTGAAGGGGGGCAAGGCGGCTTCGCCGCGGGACCCGACCCAGATTACAGAACAGCTCTGCCGTAGGGGGGCTGGGTTTGGTCCATATGCTTTGCCACGGGCCGGGCCTTCAGCCGCTTGCCCCGGACATCGATTTCCAGCACGTCCTCCATGGTCACGGTGCTGTCCACATAGGCAAAGCCGATGGACCGCTTGCCGGTGGCATCGAGGATATTGCCCGCTTCGTCAAACTTGTAATAGGGCACCATGGTGCCGGAGGTGACCCAGCCCACGTGGACACCGTCCTTGTAGATATCCATACCCGCCCGCATGACACCCCGGTCTGCCAGGGCCACGGGGATCACCTTTTTGGGCGTTCCCTGCTCCTTCTGGGCCAGCAGCAGATCCCGGGCGACGAAGTCGCCCTTCTCCTCCTTGAAGCTGACCGCGAACCGGGCAAGGGACACGGCAAATATGGGCATTTCCACGCCGCTGCGGTCCTGGCCCATCTCATGGCCGTACAGGGGCAGCCCCGCTTCCAGCCGCAGAGTATCCCGGGCCCCCAGGCCCGTAGGCGCGGCACCCAGCTCCACCAGCCGGTTCCACAGCCAGACCACCTGGTCCGCTTCGATGAACAGCTCGAAGCCAATGGGGTCACCGGTGTAGCCGGTCCGGGAAACCCGGACGGTATGGCCTTCCATGACCAGCTCGTTCAGGTCATTCTTCCTGGGGCCGGTGATCTCCGCGCCACCGGACAGGACCCTCAGGATGGCTTCCGCCTCAGGCCCCTGAACGGCGATGGAGGAATAGGTATCGGTAATATTGGTGACGGTGCAGTCATAATCCGGCAGGTATCTGGCGAAATGAGCCAGATCCTTGTCGGTATTGGAGGCGTTGACGATGAGCAGGTACCGGTCTTCCTCAAACATATACAGGTAGGCGTCGTCCACGGCCCCGCCGGTCTCCGTGGGGATGATGCAATACTGGGCCCGGCCGGGAACCAGAGCCGCCACGTTGCTGGACAGGACCTTTTGCAGGAATTCCACCCGCTGGGGCCCTTCCACCACGAGCCGGCCCATGTGGGATACATCGAAGATGCCGCAGTGCTTCCGGTCGTACAGGTGCTCGGCAACGATGCCCGCGGGGTACTGGATGGGCATTTCCCATCCGCCGAAGTCCACCATGGTGGCGCCTGCCGCCACATGGACAGCATACAAAGGGGTACGCTTCAGTTCACTCATTTCCTTCGCTCCTTTTTATTGGATCCCGGCTTTTTCCAGGATGATGGGGACATTCTTTTCCGCGCCGATGGCCATGATGTGGACACCGGGGCAAAGGTTTTCCGCCCGGATTTGGCGGATCAGGTCCGCCGCCATGTCCACGCCCACCTCCGCGGGCTTCCGGCCCGCTTCCTTTGCCGATGCCAGGGCATCGATCTGGTCCTGGGGCACGGCGATACCGGGTACGTTTTCATTCATATACCGGGCCATACCCGCGGATTTCAGGGGGATGATGCCCGCCATGATGGGCACCCGGATCTGGGCCTGATCCACGGCCTCCAGGAACCGCTTCAGGCTTTCCGTTTCAAAAATGCCCTGGGTCTGGATGTACTGGGCACCGGCGTCCACCTTCCGGCGGAGCTTGGCCACCTGCAGGGCCACGGGTTCATACACCGGGGTCACCACCGCGCCCCTGAAGAATTCCGGCTTGCTGTCCAGGGCGTTGCCCCCGCAGTCCAGACCCGTTTCCTCCACCCGGCGGAGCATTTCCAGGATCCCCACGGAATCCAGATCGTAGACCGGCTTGGCTCCCTTGCAGTCGCCAACCACCGGATGGTCGCCGGTCAGGGCCAGCATGGTATCGATGCCAAAGGCGGCGGCGGACAGCAGATCCGCCAGAATGGCCATCCGGTTCCGGTCCCGTCCGGTGACCTGGAGGATGGGCTCCACCCCCGCCTGCTTCAGCCGGATGCACAGGCCCAGGGAGGAGGCCTTCAGGCAGGCGGACTGCATATCCGTCACGTTGACACCCTGGACCTTGCCCCGGAGCAGCTCCGCCACCGCGGCCTGTTCGGAAAAGTCACAGCCCTTGGGGGGTGCCATTTCGGCAGTAACAGCGAATTCGCCCCGCTGCAGGGCGGTTTTCAGCAGGCTCATACCTTCTTCCCCCTTAAATTGATGTGTCTGGGATGGGCCATGCGGTCATGGTCCCGGTCCGGCACCGGACCGGTGAGCTTATGGAGCTGTCCCAGCTTCTCCAGCCGCTTGTAGATCAGGATCCAGGCGCAGTCGTTTTCCGGGTCCACCTCACACTTGCCGTTCTTCTGGCCGCCGCAGGGTCCGTTGACTAACCCCTTGGCACACCGGGTCACGGGGCAGATGCCTCCCGTTTCCCCCAGAACGCAGTCGCCGCACATCCGGCAGTATTCGTGGAAAATACCCACCCGCTCGATCTGGCCCAGGAACAGCGTATCGTTGGCGGGGTACACCGGCACTTCCGCGTTATCCGCCACAGTCTGGACGCCATCGCCGCAGGCCATGCCCAGGATAGCCTGGGCCCCGGAATCCCGGAGGGCCTTCAGCTCCTTCTTCACCAGCATTTTGTGGCAGCATTCCTCGGGCACCAGAGTGCCCACCACCTCAATGCCCTTGCTTTCCAGCAGGGCCTTCATTTCCCGGACCTCATTTTCGCCGCCGGTCTGACAGGCGGCGGCGCAGTTTCCGCAGCCCACCAGGGCCACCTTTTGAACCCCTTCCAGCATGGCAAACAGGTCTTCCATGGGTTTTCTCTGGGTGATGATCATGTGTTTACTCCCCTTTCGGCAAAAAGAAAAAGGCACAAAGCGCCTGTGCGCTTTGTGCCTCTGCTGAAATACCTGAGAGATTCCCGGCAAGCCATCCAGTCAAGCCGGTTGCACCTTCGGCGTGCGGTTTCCCGCACTCTACAGAGCTTCGTCATGGTCCGGTCCTTTTGCCTGAGAGTTTCCGCGTTCCCCTTCGGCGCCGCTTTTCGCAGTCTCTCCCGAACCAATCATCCGATGTTGTTCTATGGTAACCATACCACGCCCAGGGGCCCATGTCAAGGAAAATTTAGGCTAATTCTACAATTTCTATCTTTATTTCAGCAATATTTATGGCAAATATGTGCAACCAGCCTTTGTGGTCCTTGGTAAATCCGACAATTTTCAAAAAAATTAGAAAAACCGGTTCCCCCGGACCGGGAATTGTGGTACCCTTATTCTATCTACATCAGGAAAGGACGAACGCCATGCGCTACGATTTTACATCCATCCCCGACCGATCCAACTGCGGCTCCTCCAAATGGGAGGGCATGAAGAAGCTGAATCCCAATGTAGGTCCGGAAATTCTGCCCATGTCCGTGGCGGACATGGAATTTATGACAGCTCCGGAGATCCGGGAGGGTCTGAAAACCTACATCGACACGGTGATCCAGGGCTACACCGGCCCCACCCAGGCCTATTTTGACGCGGTGCTGGACTGGCAGCGCCGTCGCCACGGCTACGAGGGCAAGGCCGAATGGATCGTCACCACCAGCGGCGTGGTCACCGCTATTTTCTCCCTGGTCACCGCCCTGACCCAGCCCGGGGACGGCATCATCATCCAGCGGCCGGTCTATTACCCCTTCTCCATGGCCGCCCGGCTCACGGGCCGCAAACTGGTGGACAATCCCCTGATCGAACGGGAAGGCACCTATGAAATCGACTTTCAGGACCTGGAAGCCAAGGCCCGGGACCCCCGGAACAAGGTGCTGATCTTCTGCAATCCCCACAATCCCATCGGCAAGGTCTGGAGCAAAGAAGACATCCGCCGGCTGGTGGACATCTGCGTGAAAAACGATGTATTCATCATCGACGACGAGATCCACAACGATCTGATCATGCCCGGTCACGCCCACCATGCCCTGCCCGTGGTCTGCCCGGAAGCGGCCATGCATATGGCCTACTGCACCGCACCCAGCAAGACCTTCAATCTGGCCGGCATGCAGCTTTCCAACATTTTCATCGCCGATCCGGTGGTCCGGGGGAAGGTACAGTTCCAGAAGATGCTCAATATGTCCATGAGCCAGGTGGCCATCAGCTATGAAGCCTGCCGGCTGGCCTATAACGAAGCCGAACCCTGGCTGGAGGAGCTGCTGACCGTCATTGACGGCAACGCCCGGTACATGAAGGACTTCCTGGCGGAGCACATCCCCGAAGCCCGGGTCTATCCCCTGGAGGGCACCTATTTGCTGTGGGTGGATTTCCGGGGCCTGGGTCTGACCCACCCGGAGCTGGAAGCGCTGAACCTGAGCGCGGACCTTTACCTGGACGAAGGCTATTTGTTCGGTAAGGCAGGCCGGGGGTTTGCCCGGTATAATCTGGCCCTTCCCCGGTCCGCTCTGGAAAAGGCCATGGAGCGGCTGGCGGCGGCATGGAATGCCCGGAAGGCGCTGCCCCAGGCGGAGCACATTACCCTGGAGCCGGGCATGGCGCTGCCGGAGTTCCCCTGCGACACGGCGGACCGGGAAAACGTGTCCATCCGGGACCTGCTGGACGGCAAGCCCGCGGTGCTGGTGTTCCACCGGTACCTGTCCTGCCCCCTGTGCGCCGACTTTATGGGCAAGCTGGAGGGCGGCCGGGTGCTGCTGGTGGTCCAGTCCACCCGGGAGGCGGCCCAGGCCGCGGGGGCTCTGCCCTGTACGGTGATCTGCGATCCCGACCGAAAGCTGTATGACCGGTTCAACGTATTCCCGGCGGACAGCGCCTACGACCTGGCCGGGGACCGGACCGCCGAATTCCTGCCCCAGATCCTGGGCGGTATGGAAAACACCGAGGGTCTGGCCCAGCAGCTTCCCGCCTGGTTCGCCCTGGACGAAGGGGGCATCATCACCCGGGCCCATTACAGCGAGGATGTCTTCGACCTGCCCACTCCGGATATGATTCGTCGGCTCTGCGAATAAATCCTTCAACGTCACCGTGGGGCGGCTTGCGGGCAAGCCGCCCTCCCGATAGTTTTTTGAAGACGCCAAATCTGACACTTGTCGAAACTCCGCAAACGCGGTATAATAACCGCATCTTTTCCCGAAAGGACCCTGATTATGAAAAAATTCCTGAAAATCACCGGTATCGTCCTGGCGGTCATCGCAGTGGCCTGGGGTGTCCTGGCCCTGTGGCCCCGGAGCCTGTGCTACACCGCGGAAAACCCCCTGCGGACCGACCGGAACTACCCCATCCTCATTGCCCACGGCGGCGGCAACAAGGAATTCCCGGACAACACTCTGGAAGCCTTCTACAACGCTTACAGCGTGGACCCCCGGGTGATGATGGAAACCGATGTATCCATCACCAAGGACGGCGTGGTCATTCTCTCCCACGACACCACCCTGGACCGGAAAACCAACGTCACCGGTGCCATCGCCGACTGGAATTACAGCGACCTGATGGACCAGAAGGTGGATTTCGGCTACACCAACCCCACCAAAAAGGGCCAGCTCAACGGCGACCGGGTGAAGTTCACCACGGAAGACGGCAGAGAAGTGACCCCCTTGGATGTGGAGTATCCTGACGGCGTTCAGCCCCGGGACAGTGAAGTGTTCCTGGCCACCACACTGGAAGAGCTGATGGTCTGCTTCCCGGAAGCCCGGATCAATGTGGAGATCAAGCAGGAGGGTGAGCTGGGCCTGACCTGCCTGAACGCGGTGCTGGAGCTGGTGGAAAAGCACGACGCCTGGGACCGGGTGGTGCTGGCCAGCTTCCATGAGGAGCTCTATGACGAGTTCCAGCGGCTCCAGCAGGCTGGGGAGGTGCCGGAGAATTTCATGTGCTCCCCGGCTTACGACACCGCCACGGAATTCTACATCCTTCAGCTCCTGTGCCTGGACCTGTTCTTCGATGACCGGATGTGCGTGTTCCAGCTTCCCATGGAGGAATACGGCTTTGACCTGGCAACCCAGGGTCTGGTGGACGCGGCCCACAAGCACAACATGGCGGTCCACTACTGGACCATCAACGATCCCGAGGAAATGCGCCACCTGATCGACATCGGCGCGGACGGCATTATGACCGACTACCCCCACCGGCTCCAGGAGGTCTACGACGCCTGGCTGGCAGAGCAGGAATGAAAATCAAAAAGCCACGCTCACCCGGGCGTGGCTTTTAATTGAGAGTTGATAATTGACAATGGAGAATTGTTGGATCGTCGCAACCATCCACCGACCCCCACTGTCATTGCGAACCAGTCCACAGACTGGTGTGGCAATCCGCATCCCTAAAACCTTACGGTTTTAGCAATACTTCCGACAAAATCGAAACATTCTGGAGAACGGATTGCCACGGTCGCGTTGCTAAAAGTGGCGCAATAATTTGGACAGAAAATCCGAAAAATAAATGACAGTTATGCAGCAAGCGGGGGCATATATCCCAAGCTGCTGTGGGGGCGCAGATTATTGTAGTAGTATACGTAATATTCGATTACCATGCGGTAG
>JAFVWL010000015.1 GCA_017501695.1 Oscillospiraceae bacterium | reverse complement strand
GGCAAATAAATAAGGCCCCTTTAGGGGCATGCCTGTGAAATCTGCGCGGTTGGCAGACTATTCGACGAGCCTATAGGCTCAGCCGGAGACATGCCCCAGGGGGGCAGAGCAAACCACCGGCAAGGCCGGTGGTTATGATTGCATAATATCAGAACTTCAGCCCGCCGTCCTTCCGGGCTTCTTCCAGGACCCGGACCACCTGCCGGGTGGTTTCCAGGTGGGCATAGCAGGCATCGTAGTCTCCCGCGGCGATGATCCGCCCGATATCCCGGACCTCGTGATCCCAGGTGCCCAGCTCCGCGGTGAAGGACTGGGGCTCCTGACCCCGGATATGGACCTGGACCTGCTGGCAGATGCTTGCCGTGGGGGTCACATGGATCCGGCCCTTGTCGCCGATGATCTGGATGCCGTTCTCCGCGGCGGAGTCCTTGGCACCGACGCACTGGGCTACAAATCCGGGGTATTCCAGCACCAGCACACCGCTGGTGTCCACGCCGATGGGGTGCAGGTTGGGGTAGTAGTGGACTGCCTCCGGGGCACCGAACAGGCCAACTACGAAATGGATATTGTACAGATTGATATCCATGAGGGCACCGCCCTGGTAAGCCGGGTCAAAGGCCGGTGCCACCTTGCCTGCCAGCAGGGCGGGATAGCGGCTGGAATACTGGCAGAAGGTGGCCTGGATCAGCTTTACATCTCCCAATTCTGCCAGATGCTCCCGGACCACCCTGTAATTGGGGTGGTGGGCCGTGGTAATGGCTTCAAAGAGGAACAGCCCCTTATCTTTGGCCAGCCCGATCAGCTCCGCCGCTTCCGCTTCGGTGCCGGTGAAGGGCTTTTCACAGATCACATGCTTGCCTGCCAGAAGCGCGGCCTTGGTCTGGGCGTAGTGCAGGCTGTTGGGGGATGCCACATAGACCAGCGCAATGTCCGGGTTTGCCAGCATCTGGTCCATGTCCGTGTATACCTTTTCAATATGGAATGCCTCCGCCAGGGCCCGGCCTGTTTCCTCTTTTCGTGACAGAACCGCCCTGCAGTGCAGGACAGGGCTTTTCGCAAATTCCGGGAGCATACTTTTTGCGATACCTCCGGTGCCGATGATACAAAAATCCATTTGGCTGCCTCCTTAATAAATCCGCCGGGCGTATTCGCTGGGGGAAATATGGTATTTTTGGTTGAACGCGTTTGAGAAATAGTGGACGGAGCTGTAGCCCAGCTTCAGGGAAATTTCACTGATGGTGTATTTGTTCTCCCGAAGCATCCGGCAGCTTCGTTCCAGCTTCATGTCACTGATATATTTCTTGGGGGACTGATTTACCATGCTCTTGAACAGAATCTGCAGAGAGGACCGGGACAGGGAGAATTTCTGGCAAATTTCGGCGACAGTCAGCGGTTCACAGATGTTTGCCTCGATATAGGCCAGAATCCGTTCAAACAGCTCGTCCTGATAGTTTTGCCGGGCAACCCGGGCGGCAGGATGATTAATGGGGTTCGCATATTCTCCCTGAAGCAGCCGTATGATTGTCTCGGTAAGAAGACAGTGCATGAGCGTGTCCATATAGGGCAGGCCGCTGGTGCTCTCCTGGACCAGGGTCTTGACCAGCGTGTATATCTTTTTATTATAAGGAAAGACCTTGTTGATCAGGGGACTGTACCATATGTTTTCGTGATTGGGCGACAGGTTTCTCAGATGGAACATGATGGTGACATAGGAGGCGGTGCTGTCGGAACTGGTATACTGGGTGTGATACTGGCCCGGACCGTAGATGATCATTTCCTTCTCACCGATGGTGAAGACCTTGCCGTCGACCTCCGTATACAGAAGCCCGGTGTCCACATAGGTCAGCTCGAAAAAATCATGCTGCTCGCCCCGGAAACGGTAATCCTGGGTCCGGATCCGGTAGTAATAGCCCAGAATGTCCAGGACCTGGATCCTGGGCAGCACCGGGTGGAACTCGTAGGGGGTATTCAAAGTCAGTATGTCCAGAGACGATCCTTCTTCGGTGTACAGCTTGAGTACCAGCTCGGGTGTCGTGGCGATGAAGCCGAAGTAGATGTGGGGCTTGATATGGATGTGCTGGTTCATGCCGAATTGCCGAATGGGCTGTGTTTGGGGATCCCGGGAAACCAGCAGGATTCCAATGCCGCTCTGAATCTCAATGTAGCTGTCGCTGGGCAGGCTGGTGAACTGGGAAATGGTGTTGTGCGCGGTTATGATTTTTGTGCTGCAGGACAGGTTTGAAAGCAAAGAATCATTGATTTTTTTGTAAGTCGAGCCGAATTCCAGAAAAGCTTCACCTGCGGTTTCGTTTTGCATATGTACCACCTCCGGTGGATTAAGTATAGCACCTTTTCGTCACTTTGACTAGTGCTTGGATAAAATTCGTCAAAAATGCCGGAAATGTGAATAACTTGTGAAATAACTATTTTTATTAAATAACATACTAAAAAGTGTAAAGACAATGTGTCGAAAAAATTCTATAATCAAGATGCGCTGAATTGGAAACTCAGTCAAAAAAATCAAGGAGGAGATCCCAATGCCGAATATCGTTCTTACCCGTATCGACAACCGTCTTGTCCATGGTCAGGTCGCTACTCAGTGGTGTGGTGCCATCGGTGCGAACCTGATCCTCGTCGCCAATGATGAAGTTGCTGGTAACAAGCTTCGTCAGGGCCTGATGGACATGGCCGCTCCCAGCTACGCTGCTATGCGTTACTGGACCATCGACAAGACCTGTGCAACCATCCACAAGGCTAACGACAAGCAGATGATCTTCATCGTCTGCGAGACCCCCACCGACGTCCTGCGTCTGGTGGAGGGCGGTGTGCCCATCAAGAAGGTCAACATTGGCAATATGCATATGGCCGACGGCAAGCGCCAGGTGGCCGGCTCTGTCGCTGTTGATGACAAGGATGTGGCCGCTTTCGCCAAGCTGCGTGAGCTGGGTGTGGAGCTCGAGATCCGTCGTGTGCCCACTGAGGCTGCTGAGGATATCGAAAAACTGTTCAAGTAATTCGCGCATTTCCCTGCAAAACGAAAAATTGAAAAAAGGAGTATCCCACTATGGATTTTAATTTTATCCAGATCATCCTGGTCTTCGCGTGGGTGTTCATCGTCGCTATCGACCAGTTTGACCTCCTGGAATCCCTGTATCAGCCCATCGTGACCGGTGCCGTTCTGGGCATCATCCTGGGCGACCTGGAGACCGGTCTGATCGTCGGCGGTACCTACCAGCTGATGACAATTGGTAACATGCCTGTCGGCGGCGCTCAGCCCCCCAACGCCGTTATCGGCGGTGTCATGGCTGTCGTCTTCGCCATCGGCTCCGGCCTGGAGACCACCGCTGCTGTCGGTCTGGCCGTTCCCTTCGCTCTGATTGGCCAGTACATGGTCACTCTGCTGTTCACCGTTATGTCCCCCATGATGTCCGTGGCCGACAAGATGGCCGAGAAGGGCGATCACAAGGGCATCGTGAACCTGAACTATCTGGCTATGGCCGCCCTGGGCCTGCTGTTCGCCGTGGTCTGCACCATCGGTATGATCGGCGGTTCCGCTATGGGTAAGGTCCTGACCGACGTCTTCGACGCTGTCCCCTGGCTGATGACCGGTCTGTCCGCTGCCGGCGGCATGATGCGTTTCGTCGGTTTCGCCACTCTGCTGCGGATCATGCTGTCCAACGAGCACTGGGGCATCTACTTCACCGGTTTCGCTCTGGCTACCATCATTGGTTACATCCCCGCTCTGTCCGGCTCTGCCCTGCTGCTGATTGCCTTCATCGGCATCACCCTGGCTCTGTCCGACTTCCAGACCAATGTGGCTATCCGCAACGCTGCCGGTTCTAACGTGAATGGAGGCGACGACGATGGCATCTAATGCAACTACTTATACTAATCTGACTCCCGCCAAGTCCCTGGACAAGGCCACTCTGAACAAGATGGTCTGGCGGTCCCTGAACCTGCAGGGTTCCTTCAACTACGAGCGTATGCAGGCTAACGGCTGGCTGTACAGCATCCTGCCCGGCCTGCTGGCCATCCACGGTGAGGGCACCGAGGATCTGAAGACCTCCATGGGCCATAACCTGGAGTTCTTCAACACCCATCCCTTCCTGGTCACCTTCGTTATGGGTATCGTCCTGTCTCTGGAGCAGCAGAAGGCTGACATCAACACCATCCGTGCTGTCCGTGTTGCTGCTATGGGCCCCCTGGGCGGCATCGGCGACGCTATCTTCTGGTTCACTCTGGTTCCCATCGCTGCCGGTATTTGCTCTAATATGGCAATCGAGAAGAACATCATGGGTCCCATCCTGTTCCTGCTGATCTTCAACGTTGTTCAGTTCGCCGTTCGTTTCTTCCTGATGCACTGGTCCTATGAGCTGGGCACCCAGGCTATCGAGCTGCTGACTGCCAATGCCAAGGAGTTCACCCGTGCTGCTTCCATGCTGGGTGTCTTCATCGTCGGTGCTCTGACCTCCAACTACGGCGGCACTGCCCTGAACCCCAACCTGGCTCTGGAGAACGGCACCACCATCCAGTCCATCCTGGACGGCGTTCTGCCCAAGGCTATCCCCCTGGCTCTGACTCTGGGCCTGTACTTCCTGATGAAGAAGCACAAGTGGACCCCCGTCATGTGCATCGGTGCCCTGCTGGTTCTGGGCATCCTGGGTGCTCTGGTCGGCATCTTCTAATTTACCCCTGATTCATGTTCGCAGTTCTTCTTGATTTTAACGGTACGATGTTCTTTGACGCAAGCCTCCATCTGGAGGCTTGGTCAAAGGTCTATCAGGAGCTGTACCCGGAAAAATCGACATCTCCGGATGCGCGTCTTTTCTGCGGTCCCCGAAATGACGAAATATTGAGAAATATGGCGCCATGGCTGACGGACCGGCAACGGGAATTCTACTCCGAAATGAAAGAGGAATTGTACCGGCTTGCCTGTGTGAGCAATTCGGAAATTACCCATCTTGTAAACGGAACTCAAGCCTTTCTTCGGCTTCTGCAGGAGAAAGGCGTTCCGTTTGGGTTGGCAAGCGCGTCCATTGAGCCGAACATCGACTTCTTTTTTGAAACCTTTGCTCTTGGGCAGTGGTTCCGGAGGGAAGACGTGGTCTTTGACGATGGTACCTATTCCAACAAGGGAGCAATGCATCTGGAAGCCGCCCGGCGTCTGGGTGTGTATCTGGCGGATTGTCTGGTCATAGAGGACAGCTTGTCCTCGGTCCGGCAAGCACGGCAAAATGGTGCCGGCCGTATTGTTGGAATGTGCAGTGTTGCCACGGACCGTGAGCTTTTGGCTGCCGGTGCTGACTACACGATGGATGATTTCACGCAGTTTGACCCCGCTTGGCTGGACCGTGATCGTCCAAACCCACGCTGAGTTTCCAAATCCAATGTGTCACAAAAACAACTCCGGATTCCGGAGTTGTTTTTTGCTGTTTGGGACGATTCCTAGGCACGAAAATGGGACTTGGTTTGTTTCGGGCAAATTGCGGCATAACGCGACGCAGCATCAGACCGTTTCGGCAGGATTCATCTCCGGAATGGTGTATTTGCAAAAAAGGGCCGCAGCCATTTGGCTGCGGCCCAGGGTATGTATATGGAGAACGGTATTACTTGCTCTCGATGGACTGCACCGCGAAGCGGGAGATGTCGATCACCGTCTTGGGGGCGATCTCAACACCGATGATCTCATCGGTGTCATTCATCCGCACGACCTTACCGTAAATACCGCCGGCAAACATGACCCGGCAGCCAATGGCCAGGGTGGTGTGCAGATCGCCGATTTCCTTACGGCGCTTGCGCATATTCACGGCGGAGATGATGGTCAGGATCATGGCGATGATGCCCATGATCACTGCAAGGGTAATGCAGGTCCAGAGAATGACTTCCCAATTGATCATTAGATGCCGTCATCCTCCTCGTCCTCGGGCTCGTCCTCGCGGACAGCCAGCTCAAAGCGGACGATGCACTCAGTACCGGTCTGGATCAGCTCGTCGGCCAGGGCCTTGGGATCCTCTTCAAACTCGATCATAGTGGCAGCGGTGACGATCATGGGCAGGTTGGTGCCGGCCAGGACCTCAATGTTCAGCTCGGGGTGAGCGTACTTGCACTCAACAGCGGTCTTGAAGGGGGAACCGCCGGGAAGGTCAGACAGGACCACAATGCCGTCACAATCCTTCAGCTCCACGTAAGCGGCGCTGAGCAGCTCAGCCAGGGTCTCGGTGGACATGCCGTCCTCGAAGTTCACATACTTGATGTACTCGCTCTCGCCGGCGATCATCCGGGCGGAAGTGTGCAGGCCGTCAGCAAAATGGCCGTGGCCGGTAACGACTAAACCGATCATATTGATTTACCTCCAGTAATGATAATAAATTAGTTCAGGGTGTAGGGGTACAGAATGACGCCCTTAACGACACGGTTGACCTCGCCGGTGGGGCAGGGATTGTCGGGGGTGATACCCATGGACAGGCTCTTCATAACAGCCAGGATCTGGGCGAACAGAATGAAGTCCAGACCCAGCATGATGTTTTCCATGTCGCAGCCCACATTGATCTGGATGGCGTAGTCAGCCAGCTCTTCGATGCCCTCGCAGGCCTTGTTGTAAACAACGGCGATCTTGTTGCCCTTGCGCTGGCCGGCCATTTCCTTGATCAGGTCCAGCTCGTAAGTGCGGCGGTAGTTGTCATCGCTCAGGTAAGCGACGGTCAGGGTGTTGTCGTTGATGATGGACTTGGGACCGTGACGGAAGCCCAGGTGGGAATCGTACATGGTGGCAACCTTACCGGCGGTCAGCTCCAGCATCTTCAGAGCGGACTCCTGCGCCACGCCCTTCAGGGCGATGTTGCCCAGGTAAACGATGCGGTTGAAGTCGAAGTCGGCAACGATCTTGGCAACGGCGTCGAAGTTCTTATCCATAAACTCCTGACCGGCAACGCAGATCTTCTCCACAGCGGCGGTGATCTCGTCCAGACGGTCCAGATTCAGGGCCAGATAGGTGGCCAGATACATATTGGAGTAGCTGGAGGTCATGGCGAAGGACTTGTCGTGGGTCTCGGGAGTCAGGTTCAGGGCGAAGCAGTTGCTGCGCTTGTCAGCCAGCTTGGACAGGGCGCCTTCGTTGTTGCAGGTGACGAACAGATGGAACAGGTTCTGGCAAACCACCTCGGCGGCCTCCACGCTGCCCACGGATTCAGGAGAGTTACCGCTGCGGCCGAAGTTGACCAGCAGAGTGGGCTTGGTGCGGGACAGGGTGTCCTCGGGATTGGGAACGATATCGGTGGAAGCGTAGGACTTGACCTTGAAGTTGTACTTCTTGTTCAGGGCGTGGTACAGAGAGTTGCCGACGAACTCGCTGGTACCGGCACCGGTGAGGACGATGTCGAAATCCTCAGCCTTGACCACCTGGTCCAGGAACTTCTGAAGATCTTCCTTGCAGGCAGCAAGCTGGGCACAGGTCTTGCGCCAGGTAGCGGGCTGCTGGTAGATCTCGTGGATGGTGAAGGTAGAGGCAGTGGCCTGCATCTGCTCTTCGGTATAGTTGAAAATGCTCATGCTTAATGAACCTCCCAATTTTTATTTTGCATACCTATTATAGCGCATGAAATAGCCAAATACAAGAGAAAAACTAAAACAATTAACATTTATACCGAAAAAAGTAAATCAATATTTTGACATTCTGTACAAAACTATGTATAATATAAGAAACTCGTAAAAAATAAGGAGGTTCTATCAATGATCATTCAAAGCAAAAAGGTTTGGATCGCTGACCAGTTCATCCCCGCACAGATCGAGGTGGACGGCGGCAAGATCGTCGGCATCGGTCCCTACGGCGCGAAGCCCGTGGATCAGGACCATGGCGATAAGCGCATTGTTCCCGGATTCATCGATATCCACTGCCACGGTGCCTATACCTTCGATACCAACGATGCCCATGAGGAAGGCCTGCGGAATTGGACGAAGAACATCGTCGGCGAAGGCGTCACAGCCTTCCTGGCTACTACCATCACCCAGAGCGTGGAGGTCCTGACCAATGCCGTGGCCAATGTGGCCAAGGTCATGGAGGACGGCTACGAGGGTGCCGAGATTTTGGGCATCCATTTTGAAGGCCCTTACCTGGATATGAAGTACAAGGGAGCTCAGCCCCCCCAGTACATCGTCAAGCCCACCATCGAGGAGTTTGAGCATTATCAGAAGGCCGCAAAGGGCAACATCCGCTACATCACCATGGCTACGGAAACCGATGAGGATTTCGCTCTGACCCGCTACCTGGCGGACCATGGCGTTGTGGTCAGCATCGGTCACAGTGCCGCCACCTATGAGCAGGCCTGCATGGCTTATGCCAACGGTGCCACCTCCATGACCCATGTATACAACGGTATGACACCCTTCAACCACCGTGCCAACGGCCTGGTGGGCGCCGCCTACCGCCTGCGCACCATGTACGGTGAGATCATCTGCGACGGCAACCACTCCACCCCCGCGGCCCTGAATAATTTCTTCATGAGCAAGGGTCCCGATTATTCCATCATGGTTACCGATGCCCTGATGGCCAAGGGTACCCCCATCGGTTCCCGCCACATCTTCGGCGGCAACGAGATCCTGATCTATCCCGACGGCAGTGCTCACCTGACCCACATTGACTCCCTGGCCGGTTCCACCCTGCGTATGAACGACGGCCTGCGGATCCTGGTGGAGGAGGCGCTGATCCCCTTCAACTACGCGATCAATTCCTGCACCCTGAATCCCGCCAACTGCCTGGGCATTGCCGACCGCAAGGGCTCCATCCGGGTGGGCCGTGACGCGGACATGGTGGTGCTGGACACCGATTATTCCGTAATTCAGACCTACTGCATGGGCCAGCCCCAGCTTTAATCAACAAAAATCAGGAGGAACAACATGAAACATCCCCTTCAGGTAATGATGGAAAACCGCCGCCAGGGCATCCGCTGCGGCATCCCTTCCTACTGCAGTGCCAATGAACTGGTGCTGGAGATCGCTCTGCGTCGGGCCAAGATGCTGAATAAGCCCGTCCTCATTGAGGCTACCGCCAACCAGGTCAACCAGTTCGGCGGCTACACCGGCATGATGCCCAAGGACTTCTACCAGATGGTCCTGAAGATGGCCCAGGCCATTGATCTGCCCGAGAACATGGTCATCCTGGCCGGTGACCACCTGGGACCCCTGACCTGGCAGAAGCTGCCCGAAACCGAGGCTATGGCCAATTCCTATGAGCTGGTCTATCAGTATGCCCGGGCCGGCTTCACCAAGATTCACCTGGATACCTCCATGAAGGTTGCCGATGATCCCGAGGGACTGCTGTCCACCGAGACCATCGCCCGCCGCGGTGCTGCTCTGTACAAGGCCGCTATGAAGGGCTACGAGGAGCTGAAGGCCGAGAAGCCCGATGCCATCCGCCCCGTATTCATCGTCGGTTCCGAGGTTCCCATCCCCGGCGGTGCTACCGAGGCCGAGGATACTCTGGCTGTGACCAAGCCCGAGGCTTTCCTGGATACCGTCAACACCTACACCCGGGTTTGGACCGAGGAAGGCGTGGGCGAGGGCATGAAGGATGTCATCGCTGTGGTGGTGCAGCCCGGTGTGGAATTCGGTGACGAGCAGGTCTTCGATTACAATTCCGAAGCCGCCAAGGAGCTGACCGCCATGCTGGAGCAGTATCCCGACTTCTGCTTCGAGGGTCACTCCACCGACTACCAGACCCCCAAGTGCCTGTACGACATGGTCACCGACGGCATCGCCATTCTGAAGGTTGGCCCCGCCCTGACCTTCGGCCTGCGGGAGGCTCTGTTTGCTCTGAGCAAGATGGAAGAGGAGCTGGTTCCTGCCGCCGAGCGCGCAAACTTCATCGCCAAGCTGGAAGAGGTCATGCTGGCCAATCCCGCCAACTGGGCCAAGCACTACCACGGTGACGAGCGTCAGTTGGCTCTGTGCCGCAAGTACAGCTATTCCGACCGTGCCCGTTACTACATCGGTCAGCCTGAGGTCGTGGAGTGCATGAACAAGCTCTTCGAGAACCTGCGCAAGTACACCATCCCCATGAATATGCTGCACCAGTATATGCCCCAGAGCTACAACCGGGTCCGTGCCGGTGAGCTGAAGCTGGATCCCAGAGAGCTGGCTATGGACGGTGTGGCTCAGTTCATGATGGACTACGAGCAGGCTGTGTAAAGCATGGAGCTGCTGAACTACGTGCTTTCCGCCGCGGTGCTTGCTGCACTGGTTTTTACGATGCTGTTTTTTACCCAGGTTATAAAAAATAAGGACAACAAGCGGGCTAAGGACGAAAATCTCCGCAAAGCCGGCGTTGCGTTCTTTGCGTACCTGGCGCTGAATCTGCTTCGCCTTTGGGTGGAAGGACAATTTCTGTGAATAAAGCAAGCGGCCATCCGGTTGGATGGCCGCTGTGTTTATCGGATATGTACCTGGCCGGTGCAGGGCATGACCTGCTCGCCCAGAATGATCTCACCCACGGAGTCGGCAGTGATGGTGCCGGACCGGGGGTTCTTGACGGAGTCAATGTGGCCCGTCACCGTGGCCTCCACATCGGAATACTCAAAGGCCAGGTCCGCGCCCTCCATGGTGCAGTCGATGAGCTTCAGATCCTTGCAGTAGCACAGGGGCTGGGTGCCGATGATGCGGCAGTTGATCAGGGTCAAGCCCTCAGAGAACCAGGCCAAATACTCGCCCTTCACCGTGGAGTTTCGAACGGTGACGTTCTTGCTGTGCCAGAAGGCATCCTTGGTGTCCAGATAAGAGTCGCTGATCTCCAGATTTTCCATGTACTGGAAGGAATACTTGCCCTTCATGTTCACCCGGTCCAGCTTCACATTCCTGCTGTCGAAAAACACATATTCCGCTGTCAGGTCACAGTCTTCCAGGGTTACACCGCTGGATTTCCAGCCGAACTCCTGGGAAACGATGGTGGAATGAGAAATATGGATATTCCGGCATTCCCGGACCGCCTTGATACCGCCCAGGGTGGAATGACGGATGGTGCCGTCCTTGGCATACCAGATGGCTGCCCGGGTCTTGTCGTCCATGGCGCAGCGGTCCAGAGTAAAGCCCTCCACGTGCCACAAGGGGTAGCGAAGGGAAAAGTCGCAGCCCGTCAGGGTCACGTCCCGGGCTTCCTTCAGCACGGATTCGCCGTCGGCGGGGCCTGCGAACACACAGTCCACCACCTGACCGTGGGTCAGGTTATAAAGGGCGCGCTCCTGGTCAAAGCGCTGGCCGGTAATGATGTTCATAAGGATTCCTCCTGTCTTTTTGTAAGCGGCTGTCGTATTTTCCCATATTCTACCACATCCTGCTGCCCAAGGCAATCGGATAAAGTCGGTGAAATTGCTCTTCCACAACCGGAAAATATGTGGTAGAATAGAGGCGGAAAGGATGTGGGTTGGATGGGCTATCTGATCGCGGCGGCTATGTCGTATCTGCTGGGAAGCTCCAGCATGACCTGGTATTTGGGAAAATTAAAAAATGTGGATGTCCGTGGGAAAGGTACCGGAAACCTGGGAGCCTCCAACGCTACGGTCCTCATGGGCTGGGGCGCGGGAGTCCTGGTGGCGGTCCACGATATTGGCAAGGCCATTTTAGCAGTGGTTTTGGCGAGATGGCTGTTCCCGGACCTGGCCTATGTGGGCGAGCTGGCCGGCGTGGCCTGCGTCCTGGGCCATATGTATCCCTTTTACCTGGGCTTCCGGGGCGGCAAGGGCCTGGCCTCCTTTATAGGTATGACCATCGCCCTGAATATCGGCCTGGCGGCTGCCGCGGCGGTGCTGCTGGTGCTGGTGACCGTGCTGTCTGATTTTATCGCCCTGGGCACCACGGCAGTGGTCATCGCCGTTCCTGTGGGCCTGTGGCTCCTGACAGGAGATATTTGGGCGGGGGTGATCCTGCTGGCCGCGTCAGCGGTGATGATCGCCAAGCATCTGGACAATTTCCGCCGCATCCTGGGCGGCACCGAGATCGGCCTGCGCAGCACCATCAAGGGCGAACACCGTGTTAAGTAACTATGCGCTTCCCCCGGCATTGCCGGGGGAAGTTTTTATTCTACCAGACGGCTCTTGCCAAGCTGGACCTTGTGGTAATAGATGGCGGTCAGGGCGCTGCACAGCAGCCAGCCCGCGGGATAGCTCATGGCGATAGGAATGATCTCGTTGCAGATCTGGCTCATGCAGAACAGATACACCTGCCGGAAAGCCACGAAGGAGGCCAGCATAATGATCATAGGTGCCCGGGAATTGCCGGCGCCCCGGAGCGCGCCGGAGTAGATCTGGTTAAAGCAGCACAGCACGTAGAAGGGTGTGATCCATCGCAGCAGCAGGGCACCGTACTCCACCACCCGGGGCTCGCTGTTGAAGAAGGCCACGATCTCCGGAGCAAAGATCAGCACCGGGATCATCAGCACCACCGTGGAGCTGATGGCCAGGATCAGGGACTGGGTGACGCCCTTTCTGGCCCGTTCCACCTGGTTGCAGCCCAGATTCTGGCCCACAAAGGTGGTGGAAGCCAGTGCGATGGACTGCATGGGCAGGAAGAGAAGCTGATCCACCTTGGCATAGGTGGTCCAGCCGGACATACAGTAGTCGCCGAAGTAGTTGATGTAGGACTGGACGAAGATGTTGGAGAAGGCGGTAATGGCCATCTGCACCGCGGCGGGAATGCCCACCCGGAAGATTTTGCCCAGAATGCCCCAGTGGATCCGCAGGGCGGACAGCCGGAGCTTAATGCATTCATTGGTCCGCAGCAGGGTCAGGAGCACCAGCATGGCGGAAACGCACTGGGCGATGACCGTAGCCAGGGCAACGCCCTCCACGCCCATGTTGAAGCCCAGGACGAACACCAGATCCAGCACGGTGTTGAGGATGGCGCAGACTACCAGGAAATAAAAGGGCCGCTGGGAGTCGCCCACAGCCCGGAGAATGCCGGAACCGATGTTGTAGAGCATCAGCCCCAGAATGCCGGAGAAATAGATGGTCAGGTAGGCAGTGGACTGGGGCAGCACGTTTTCCGGGGTCTTCATGAGCTGCAGCATGAAGGGTGTTATGCCCAGGCCGATGACGGTAAAGGCCACACCCAGGATCAGGGTCATGACGATGGCCGTGTGGACGGTTTTTTGCACATCCTCATGGCGCTTGGCGCCGTAATACTGGCTGATGACCACGCCCGCACCGGAGGACAGGCCCATGAAAAAGCCGATGAGCATATTGATCACCGGGCCGATGGTGCCCACAGCGGCATAGGCCTCATTGCTGACGAACCGGCCCACCACCCAGGTGTCTACCGTGTTGTAAAGCTGCTGAAAGATGTTGCCTACGAGCAGGGGAATGGCGAAGGTGATGATATGCCGGGTGATATCGCCCTGGGTCATGTCCACATCCTTGCCCCGCTTGGGGGTAAAAATGCCTTGACGGACGTTAGCTGCCATGAGATCGCTTCCTGTCTTCAAAGTTGTATTCCTATTATAGCACCAAACCGATGCGTCCGCAACTATTTAAGTGAGAGAAATTGTGGTCTATATCAGCACCGCACCCCTTGCCCCCCGCATTTATGAGGGGGGTGGCCCGAAGGGCCGGGGGGAGAAAAAAGAACTCCCCCAGTCAAAAATCGGTTCCGAAGAGCCGATTTTTGCCAGCCCCCTCTTGAAAAGCGGGGGCCGAGGCGGCTTCGCCGCTGGGCGACCGCAAGGGTCGCCCCCTACGCGGACATATTACGCTAAACTACAATTTTTCCGTTTTTGTCAGCCACAGGGCGGCGGCGATGGCACTGATGCCGCCGGCCAGTTTGCCGACGATCACTGCCGGAAGCATCTCCGGAGCAAAGCCCGCGGTGAAGCCCAGGTGGTCCCCGAAAACGAAGGCCGCGGATACGGCAAAGGCGATGTTCACCACCTTGCCCCGGCTGTCCATATCCCGCACCAGGCCGAAGGTGGCAATGGAATTGGCAAGGCTGGCTACCAGTCCCGCCGCCGCCGCGTCATTGATGCCAAGAAGCTGTCCCAGCTTCATCAGCGGACCCCGCAGGACCTTGGTCAGGACCTTTACCAGAGGAAACGCCCCTGCCAGAACAATGGAGATGGCTCCCACTGTCTGAAAGCCCTCCTCCAGAGGTGCCAGGCCCGGGATCAGGACAAAGCCCGTCAGGTTTTCCAGAATAGCCGCCCCCAGGCCCAGGGTGATCACCGCCGTGACCCCCTTGCCGAACCAGCCAAAGCCGGTGATCATAGCCTTCTCCGCCTTCCACAATCCCAGAGCGATGACCGACCCGATGACCACAATGGGCACAAGATTCCGCAGGACCATGACCAGGGGGAAGCCAGCCACCAGACCGCCCACCAGGATGCCCACAGGAATGGTCACGATCCCCGCCAGAATCCCCCGGGCCAATGCGGGCCGGTCTTCCTCCCGGAGGATACCCATCGCCACAGGAATGGTGAAGACGATAGTGGCGCCCAGCATGGACCCCGCCAGCACACCGCCCAGCAGGGCGGCCTGAGGATCCTGGGTCATCTGTGCCGCCAGGGCCGCGCCGCCCATGTCGCAGGCCAGAATGGTCCCGGCGAACATGGCCGGGTCCGCTCCCAGGAATTCATACACCGGCACCACCACCGGACGCAGGACGGATGCCAGTACCGGAGCCAGGGAGATGATGCCCAGCATGGCCAGGGCCAGGGAACCCATGGCCATGATACCCTCCTCGAAGGATTCCCCCAGGCCCAGCCGGTTCCCCAGAACCCGGTCCGCCGCCCCCAGCACCGCAAAACCTCCCATCACCGCAATCAAAATCTCATGTGCCGACATGGCTTCTCCTCCTTCGTGGTTATGGAAATTGTAGTTTACAGTTATATACGTCATTGCGAGGAGCCGCCCCAAAGGCGGCGACGTGGCAATCCCGTGTGGCAACGCAGCACCTATCGTTGTTGAAAATATAGCGTAGATCCAGGAAAAAGAACGGATTTCCTCTGTCGAAAGTTTCCGGTAACCTGAAGGGGATTGCCACGCCAGTGTGCGCACTGGCTCGCAATGACGTGGTTCTTTTCGGTGCGGCAATTACGCTAAACTACAATTCACTCTTCTATGGGTCTTTCTGCCACGGCGGCGACGGCCTGGGCGAAGGCCGCACATGCGGCCTGGCAGGCGGACTGGGTTCCGGACAGAAGCCCTCCGCCAAAATTGGTCTCGCTTGGCGGAGCATAAAGTTTACATAACTTTACGTCCGCCGCCTTCATGGCCGCGTCCAGGGCATACATACTCTCCAGGGGCGGGGCGATGAGATAAGCCAGGGATGTGCCCTCGTCCACCCCTGCCTGTTCCGCCAGGAAGGCACCGGTACGGCTCACCGTATGGGCAAGATAGGGCACTCCGCCAACTTCCTCAAAGCCCAGCCCCTCCAACGCCGACAAGGCCGCGGTCATGCCGCTTCGCACCGTCCCCGGATCCGGTCCCGCCAGAATGCCGATAACCTCCCCGGCGTGGGGGGTGGTGGCATTGGGAGCGCCGGCGTAGAAGCTGTGGGTGTAGATGACCTTCACGTCCGCGGCCTTGGTAGCCGCGTCCAGGGCGATATAGGTGGGGTCGTCGCTGTCGGCGGTAACCATGGCCAGGCAGGGATACCCTGCCGGAGCACCCAGGGCCTGGCACAGGGCCGGAGAGGCACCGGCCAGATACCGGACCGCCAGGACCTTCGCCGCCGTCATGCCCCGGCCTCCAGATGGAGTCCCACACCGGAGACCTTTTTCTTCAAAATCGTCTCAATAAGCTCCGCGATATGGGCCCCGGCCTCCACCGCCGGGGTGCCCTGGGCGTGGATGTTGCTGACCACGGTCCGGGCGGATTCGGAGACTCCTGTGTGGGGCTTGTAGGTGATATAGGCGGACATGCTCTTGTCCGTCACCAGCCCCGGCCGCTCCCCCACCAGAACGCAGACCAGCTCGCACCCGGTCACATCCCCCACCGCGTCACCGGCACCCACCCGGCAGTAGCGGACAAATACCGCGTCCCCGGTCTCGATGCCCCGGGCCTTCAGGCCGTCCCGGATGGCAGCCATGCAGTCGGCGGCGTTGGCGAGAATTGCGGCGGAGCTGAGGCCATCGCCCACCACGATCTGGACCCGGGGCGTACCGGAAACAGCAGCCCGGATCTTCTTTTGGTTTTCTTCATCAAAGCACCGGCCCAGATCCGGCCGGGTCAGGTACTCGTCCTTGTCCCGGCACCGGGTCTGCACCTCCGCCATGCCCTGTTTTTTTGCGTAATCCTGGGGAACCTGGGAGAATACCGCGTCCTGGGCCGCGGCATGGTCCGCCCGGAACCGAAGCATACTCAGAGTCTTGTACCGGGGGCCGGCCTTGCCCATGCCCAGCCGGGCGGGGGTCCTGGCCTTCAGCTTCCGATATTTCTCCCCGTCTGCCGGATTCTCCACCAGGTAGAGCTTTCGCAGATCCAGCTCCGACACGTCGGTCACAAAATCCCCGTCGTGATGATGGGTGTCTTCCGGCATCGGACCGGGAGTCGTGGGCTTGTAGTCACTGCCTTTGACCATGGGTTCCGGGCCCATGGTCCCCAGAATCTCCGCGACCAAAGCGGAGAGTTCTTCCTTGTTCATACGGTCATATTCCTTTCACTGAATAATATAAATTGTAGTTTATATCAGCACCGCACCCCTTGCCCCCCGCATTTATGAGGGGGGTGGCCCGAAGGGCCGGGGGGAGAAAAAAGAACTCCCCCAGTCAAAAATCGGTTCCGAAGAGCCGATTTTTGCCAGCCCCCTCTT
>JAFVWL010000014.1 GCA_017501695.1 Oscillospiraceae bacterium | reverse complement strand
AGTTTGAACGGACTTCCAATCGGAAGTCCGTTTTTCAGCGTGTCAAAAAAGTATCGAAAAAGAATGTCATTGCGAGGAGCGAAGCGACGTGGCAATCCGCATCCCCTAAAACCTGCGGTTTCAGGCGCACTTTCAGCAAAACGAAACATTTTGGAGAACGGATTGCCACACCAGTGTGCGCACTGGTTCGCAATGACAGGTTGTTTTACGGGATTGCCACACCAGTGTGCGCACTGGTTCGCAATGACAGGTTTTTTGACAGTCTGACCTTCCCCAAAGGGGAAGGTCTGCGCCTGCGGCGCAAGGGAGGGTCAAGACCCTCCCCTACGTTCCTGGTCCATAACTTTCAACTATCAACTCTCAACTCTCAACGAAAAAAACACGCCCGGGTGGGCGTGTTTTTTCAGGAAACATATCAATACTGGGTGGGCTCGATGTGCCAGATCTCCTGGGCGTACTGGGCGATGGTCCGGTCGGAGGAGAACTTGGCGGCGGAGGCAATGTTCACCAGGCACTTCCGGCCGAAGGTCAGCCGGTCGGCGTAGTCCCGGTTGGCCTGGAGCTTGGCTTCCACATAGGATTCGTAGTCCAGCAGCAGGTAGTACTGGTCGTTGCCGCCCTCCACAAGCTGGTTGAACAGGGTGCGCATACCGTCGTCGGTCTTCACGGTGCCGTCCACCAGGGTGTTCAGGGCACGGCGCAGATCGGCATTGGAATCGTAGATCTTGCGGGCATTATAGGTGCCCTTGATGGCGTTGATCTGCTCCACGGTGTGGCCGAAGATATACTCGTTCTCCGCGCCGGCTTCCTCCGCGATCTCCACGTTGGCACCGTCCAGGGTGCCCAGGGTCACGGCGCCGTTGAGCATCAGCTTCATGTTGCCGGTGCCGGAGGCCTCCAGGCCGGCGGGAGAGATCTGCTCGGAGATATCGGCGGCGGGGATGATGTGCTCGGCGTAGGAGCAGTTGTAGTTCTGGACGAAGACGACCTTCATCTTATCCGCCACGGCGGGGTCGTTGTTGATCATCCGGGACACCCGGTTGATGTAACGGATGACGGACTTGGCGTCGAAGTAGCCGGGAGCGGCCTTGGCGCCGAAGATAAAGGCGGTGGGCTGGAAGTCGGGCAGGCGGCCCTCCTTCAGGCGGAAGTAGATATCCACCACGGCGATGATGTTCATAAGCTGGCGCTTATACATATGCAGCCGCTTGACCTGAACGTCGAACATGAAGTCCGGGTTCAGCATGATGCCTTCCTTCTTGGCGATGATGTTGCAGAGCTGCTCCTTCTTGGTCCGCTTGACGGCATTGAACTTGCCGATCATCTCGTCGTTGATCAGGGGCTTCAGGTCCGCCAGCTTCTCCATTTCCTTCAGGAAGTCGCCGCCCACATTTTCCCGGATCAGGTTGGTCAGCTCGGGGTTGCACAGGCCGATCCAGCGGCGGGGGGTGATGCCGTTGGTCTTGTTCTGGAACCGCTCGGGGAACACCTGGTACCAGTTCTTGAAGCAGTCATCCTTCAGGATCTGGGAGTGGATCTCGGCAACGCCGTTGACATAGGTGCCCACATAGATGCTGAGGTTTGCCATGTGGACAATGTCCTCGTCCACGATGAACAGCTTCCGGTCCCGGCGCTCCTGGAAGTCCATGGGCATGGACTCACGCAGCTTGTGGTCGATGCGGCAGATGATGTCCGCGATCTGGGGCACCACGGAGCGCATCAGGTTCAGGGGCCACTTCTCCAGGGCCTCGCCCAGGACGGTGTGGTTGGTGTAGGAGAAGGTCTTCTGGGCGATGTCAAAGGCCTCGTCGAAGGTGAAGCCCTCGGCCATCAGCAGCCGGATCAGCTCGGGGATGGACATGGCGGGGTGGGTGTCGTTGAGCTGGACGGCGTAGAACTCGGGGAACCGGCGCAGGTTTTCCTTGCCGCTGCCATGGGCCAGCTTGAAGGTCCGCAGCATATCCTGCAGGGAGGCGGAGGACAGGACGTACTGCTGCTTCAGGCGCAGGCGCTTGCCGTCCCAGGTGGAGTCGTTGGGGTACAGGACACGGGTGATGTCCTCGGCCTTGTTCTTGGCGTCCAGGGCATGGAGATAGTCCTGGTCGTTGAAGGCGTTGAAGTTCAGCTCCTCCTCGGCCTCGCACTGCCACAGGCGCAGGGTGCCCACGTTCTGGGTGCCGTAGCCGATGACGGGCACATCATAGGGAATGGCCAGCACAGTGTGGTCAGGGAAGCTGACCTTCACGGTGTGGTTATAGCGGCGGTAGGACCAGGGATCGCCGAAGCGGGTCCAGTCGTCGGCGTTTTCCACCTGGCTGCCGTTGCTGTCGAAGCGCTGCTTGAACAGGCCGAACTTATAGCGCAGGCCGTAGCCGGACAGGGGGATGTTGGTGGAGGCGGCGGAGTCCAGGAAGCAGGCAGCCAGACGGCCCAGGCCGCCGTTGCCCAGGGCATCGTCCTCGATGTCCTCCAGGATGGCCAGGTCCACGCCCCGCTCAGCGAACAGGGCCTTCATTTCCTCCAGGATGCCCATGTTGAACAGGTTGGAGTACACCAGCCGGCCAATCAGATACTCGGCGGAGATGTAGTAGGCCTTCCGCTTGTGCATACGGGTCTTCTTGCTGTCGCTCCAGTTGTCGGCGATGGACATCATCACCGCGGTACCCAGCGCCTCATGGAGTTCCTGGGCGGTGGCCTCCTGCAGAGACACGTCGTAGGTGTACTTGAGCTGAGCTTCCGTCCACTTCAGGATGTTCAGACAATTGTAAGACATAGTTTATTCTCCTAAATTCTATATTCTGCGTTTCAGTCCGCGCTGGCGGTGCCGGCGGCTTCTTGCCGCAAAGCTGTGTATTGGGTGGCGTTTCTGCCGTAGATCACCGTGAGCCGGTGGATCCGTTTTGCCAAAGCATGGGTCATTGTACCATATTTTGCCCGCCATGTCCAGTTGCAATCCGACAAAATTCCCGGGCAGTTCATGCGGCCCTCCTCGCCCAGCTCCAGGTAGTCCTGGAATTGTGCCATGCACAGGTTGGACACGGAGGCCATGGCGGTGCGGATAATGCCCCAGGTCAGGCCCTCTTCCTCATTCAGGCCCATGTAAGCGGTGGCGTAGTCCAGGGTCTCCTCGTCGGTCTCCTGGAGCCACTGGGCGGCGGTGTGGCTGTCGTGGGTGCTGGTGTAGCACACGGAGTTGGGCACATGGTTATAGGGCACATAGTCGGAGGGTGCCTTGGCGTCGAAGCCGAACTGCAGGACCTTCATGCCGGGATAGCCGGACTTTTCCAGCATCTCCAGCACCTCGGGGGTCAGGAAGCCCAGGTCCTCGGCGATGATCTTCAGGTCGGGCAGGTGCTTCTTCAGGGCATCGATGAAGGCCATGGCGGGACCCTTGACCCACTTGCCGATCCGGGCGGTCTTGTTGCCGAAGGGCACGGCCCAGTAGGCCTCAAAGCCCCGGAAATGGTCCAGGCGCACAATGTCATAGAGCTTGCCGGCGGCAGCCATGCGGCTCATCCACCAGGCGAAGTCCGTGGCCGCGTGTTTTTCCCAGGCGTACAGGGGGTTGCCCCAGAGCTGGCCGTCCTCGGAGAAGCAGTCCGGGGGGCAGCCGGCCACATCGATGGGGTCCAGATTCTCATCCAACTGGAACAGGCCGGGGTTGGACCAGACATCCACGGAATCCAGGGGCACGTAGATGGGCACGTCACCGATGATCTTGATGCCGCTGCCGTTGGCATAGGCGCGCAGGGCGGTCCACTGCCGGAAGAACAGGAACTGGACGAAGCTGTGGAACCGGATCTCGTCACCCAGGTTCTCCCGGGCCCAGGCCAGGGAAGCCTCCGCCCGGAACTTCAGGCCGTCGGCCCACTGATACCAGGCCTTGCCCTTGTAGTAGTCCTTCAGGGCCATGTACATGGCGAAGTCCGGCAGCCAGGCCTTGTTGTCCCGGCAGAAGGTGTCGAACGCCTCGCCGCCGGTGAAGCGGGCATAAGCCCGGCGCAGGACCTTCAGCCGGTTGTTGTACAGCAGGCCGAAATCCGCTTTATCCTCCCGGCGGAACCATTCGATGCCCTCCACGTCCGCCTTTTCCAGCAGGCCCTCGTCGATCAGGGTGTCCAGGTCGATGAGGTAGTAGTTGCCCGCGAAGGTGGAGCAGGACTGGTAGGGGGAGTCACCGTAGCCGGTGGGGGTCAGAGGAAGGATCTGCCAGCAGCTCTGGCCGGCTTCCTTCAGAAAATCAACAAACGCATAGGCGTGTTTTCCCATGGTGCCCACGCCGTAGGGACCGGGCAGGGAGGTGATATGCATTACAATACCGCTTTCACGCATAGAAACCGCTCCTTGATCTTTATCTATAAAATATGTTATGGAGCTGACGGGCCCTTGGTGACGGTGGGATCAGGATACCCGGTTTTTCCGCCGGGCAAACCCAGGCCCTTCCGAAAGCCCAAAGTCAGCCATTAAACAGATTAATACTTTTTCCCTGTTTTGTCAAGAGAAACCGGATATGGGGGCAGGAATTCTCCCTTTTATTTGGAAAATGACGGAAAAATCCCGGCGGAATTGGTCGAGTTACCGATAGGCCGGCCCCCCGGAAAAACCAAGACCCGTCCCCGGAAAAACCCCGGAGACGGGCCTTAATTTGTATTTGTGTTACAGGATCGCGCAGCCGCCGTCCCGGGACACCTGCAGCGAAGCGCCGAAATAGGCCGTCATGGCCTTTTCCAGATGCTCCAGATCCGCCACGGCGGCGGTCTCATAGCAGGAGTGCATGGCCACCTGGGGCAGGCCGATATCCGCCGTAGGCACGGATACATGGGTCAGGGAAATATGGCCCAGAGTGGAACCGCCCCGGATGTCCGGACGGTTGGTATAGGACTGGAGGGGCACCCCTGCCCGGCCGCAGATCCGGCGGAAGACCGAGGCGGAAACGCCGTCGGTGGTATACCGCTGGGCCGCGTTGAATTTCAGCACCACGCCCTTGCCCATGATGGGGGCGTTGGCCTTGTCCGCCAGCTCCGGATGGCTGGGGTGCAGGGCATGGGCATTGTCCGCGGACACCAGGAAGGACTGGGCCAGCATGGTGTGGATGTCCAGGTCCAGAGCGGCGCAGATCCGCTCCAGGGTGAATTCCAGAATGGTGGAGGCTGCGCCCTGGGGAGAGTTGGAGCCCACCTCCTCGTCGTCAAAGGCACACAGCACCGGCACGGAGGAGGTCTCCCGGGCATTCAGGAAGCCCTGGGCCGTGCCCCAGGCGCAGGCCAGATCGTCCAGGGCCGCGCCGGAGATGAACTCCCCGTCAATGCCCCAGACCGAGGACTTCTGCCGGATATACAGGTACAGGTCATGGCCCAGGATCCGTCCGCCGGCGGTCTGCTCCACCAGGGGCCAGAACTTATCCGCGTCGTCGCTGCCCCCCAGCAGGGGCACCGTATCCACGGCGGGGTTCCATTTGTAGCCGTCGTTGACGGACCGGTTCATATGGATTGCCACATTGGGCATCATCAGCAGGTCCTGATCGATGTTGATGAGCCGGCTCTCCACGCCGTTTTCCGTTTCCACCATGACCCGGCCGGCGATGGACAGGGGCCGGTCCATCCAGCTCGACATGATCATGCCGCCGTAGGGCTCCGTAGCCAGGCGGGTGTAGACACCCCGCAGCTCGCAGTTTTCCTTGAGCTTGAAGGTGGGGCGGTCCGTATGGCAGGCGCTCATCATAAAGCCCTGGGGGATCTGCCGGGGGATCCGGAAGGCCAGGATGGTGGTGCCGCCCCGGACCATATAATACTTTCCGCCCTTTTCCAGGTTCCAGGGCTCATGCTCATACAGCCGGGTGTAGTTCTCCTGTTCCAGCATGGACATCAGATTTGCCGTGGCGTGATAGGCACTGACAGAGGTGTCCAGAAAGCCCTGGAACGCTTTGATTTGTTCGTTCATATCCTTCTCCTTTGTAAGGAAAATTGTAGTTTATATCAGCACCGCACCCCTTGCCCCCCGCATTTATGAGGGGGGTGGCCCGAAGGGCCGGGGGGAGAAAAAAGAACTCCCCCAGTCAAAAATCGGTTCCGAAGAGCCGATTTTTGCCAGCCCCCTCTT
>JAFVWL010000091.1 GCA_017501695.1 Oscillospiraceae bacterium | reverse complement strand
TCTTCAGGCTCCGGACGGTGGCAACCAGCACGGAGACATTGGGAGTCAGGCCGGACAGACGGGTCTTGACGTTCCAGAACTTCTCGAAGCCGATGTCGGCGGCGAAGCCGGACTCGGTGACATGGTAGTCGAACAGCTTCAGGGCCAGACGGTCAGCAATAACGGAAGACTGGCCGATGGCGATGTTTGCAAAGGGACCGGCGTGGATCAGAACAGGCTGATGCTCCACGGAGTAGCACATGGTGGGGTTGATGGCGTTGCGCATCCAGGCAGCCATAGCGCCGGCAACGTCCAGATCCTCACAGGTCACAGGCTCGCCGGACTTGGAGTAAGCCACGACGATGTTGCCGATGCGCTCGCGCAGGTCCTTCAGGTCACGGGCAACAGCCAGAATGGCCATCAGCTCGGAGCCAACGGCAATACCGAACTTGGATTCCATCATGAAGCCGTCCAGACGGCCGCCGATGCCGATGATGATGTTGCGCAGGGACTGTGCACAGAAGTCCATGACCCAGCCCATCTCGATGCGCTTGGGGTCGATGTCCAGGCGCTTCAGGCCCTTCTTGGCCAGCCACTCGTCGTTGTTGTTGCGCTCGTGCTGCATACGGGCAGTCAGGGCGACCATGGCCAGGTTGTGGGCGTTCATGATGTCGTTGATGTCACCGGTCAGGCCCAGGGAGAACTCGGTCATGGGCATCAGCAGAGCGTTGCCGCCGCCGGCAGCGGTGCCCTTGACGTTCATGGTGGGGCCGCCGGAGGGCTGACGCAGAGCGCCGCCGGCGTTCTTGCCGATGTAGCCCAGACCCTCGATCAGGCCCAGGGACACGGTGGACTTACCCTCGCCGAAGGGGGTGGGGGTAACAGCGGTAACTTCGATGAACTTGCCGTCGGGCTTGTCCTTCAGACGGTTCATGACCTTGATGAAGTCAATCTTGGGGGTCTTGCCGTAGGGGATGATCTCATCGGGCAGCAGGCCCAGCTTCTCACGGAAGAAGTCCACGGGGGGCAGGGTCTTCTCTGCTTCCTCGGCGATCTGCCAGTCAGCATAGACGGTGGGGTCCAGCTTCAGGTGGCCCTTTTCATCAACGTACTTACCATCAACAAAATTGATTGCCATAAGTAATTTCCTCCTTATATTCAGGCACCGGTTTCCGGTGCTTGTTTACAATATTATTAAAGTGTATGGGTGTATGGCTGTAGGGGACGGTGCCTACGACGCCCCCTGCAATCCCTGCCGCAAATTACGCTTAGCTTTCTTCGACCTGGGCGGCATCCCGGATCAGCTTCATAACCTTGCTGGCCAGGACGCTGCGGATCACGGCGGCCTCGAACTCGGCGTCGTAATAGGGCTGGAGCTGCTCCATGGTCATCTTGTTCTGGCGGCAGATCAGACCCAGAGCCTGGGCGATCTCCTCCTGGGTGGCCTCCAGCTTTTCCAGCTCCACGATCCGCTCGATGGCAGCCTGGACCCGGATGCCCACCGTGGCTTCGCCCCGGGCATCGGCCCGGAGGGCTTCCTCGGTGGTATTCATAAAGGAGCAGTACATCTCCAGGCTCAGGCCCTGCTGGGCAAGCTGGGCCTGCAGATTTTGCATCTGCTGCTCCACCGCGGCGTTGATCTGATCCTCGGTGATCTGGATCTCCAGAGTCTCGGCGGCCTGGCGCAGGAGCCGGTCCTGCAGGTCCATTTCACCCCGCTCATCGGTGTAGGCCTGGAGACTCTCGCCCAGCTTCCGGCGCATTTCCTCCAGAGTCTCACAGCCGCCAACCTCCTTGGCGAAGGTGTCGTCCAGCTCATACTGGGACTTGACGCGGATTTGGTGAATGGTGCAGTGGAATTCCGCGGCCATGCCGGCCAGGTTTTCCGCGTGATAATTGGTGGGGAACATGACCTTCACCACCACCTGCTCGCCGGGGACCTTGTCCAGAAGCTGGTCCTCGAAGCCGGGGATGAAGGTGTTGCTGCCGAGAACCAGGGTCTGGTTCTGGGCGGTGCCGCCGGGGAACTGCTCGCCTTTGCAGAAGCCGGCGTAATCCAGGACCACCTCGTCACCGGTCTGGGTGGGGCGGTCGGTGACCACAGCGATCCGGGGGGTCTGCTGGCGCAGGCGCTCCAGTTGATGGTCGATTTCGGAAGCGGTGACAATGTGCCGCTCCAGAGTGGCCGTCAGGCCACGGTAAGTGAATTCCATCGGGGTTCTCCTATTTGATAAAACATGATGTTGCAGACGGCATCATTAGCGGTTACACAAATAAAAAATGGACAATCCAGTTCCTCGAACTGAATTGCCCAGACGGTCGGCATAAAAAGCATCCACATTCCCCCGCGGTGCTCCGCGTATCCGTCAGTCCTGTGGTGCCATAAAAGCATACACCAAAAACAGAAATTTGTCAAGCATACTCCGGAAAATACCGGTGCTTGTCGGATTTTTGGTGCAGAAATATATTGTTGTGCCGGACAGCTAAACATGGCCGTCTGAATAATTCGGTATCGATGTACCGAAATAAGAATACCACCTTTTTGCCGGAAAGTCAAGCACATCTGCACGGTTTGGGAGGAATTCGGCAGATTTCATAATTTCCATTTCGGAAACCGGGCGGGATTGTAGGTTTTTCCCGGATGAAAAGATCGTTGTAGGATCCGGCTGTCTGTGCTATAATGAACAAAACCAAAACAGGAGGCCCTCTATGATCCACTCCACCCTCTGCTATATCACCCGGGGCAATGACGTGCTCATGCTTCACCGGGTCAAAAAGAAAAATGACGTGAACAAGGACAAATGGATCGGCATCGGCGGAAAGTTCGAGGAAAACGAGTCCCCCGACGAATGCCTGCTCCGGGAAGCCCGGGAGGAAACGGGGCTGAAGCTCACTGCCTGGCGGTGCCGGGGCATCGTTACCTTCCTGACAAACGGCCCCTGGGAGGGGGAATATATGTACCTGTTCACCGCCGATGAATTTGAAGGAGCGCTGAAAGTCTGCGATGAAGGGGATTTGCAGTGGGTCAGCCGAGAATTTCTGGACAGCCTGCCCCAGTGGGAGGGTGACAAAATATTCCTGGACCTGCTGTGGGCCGATGCCCCTTTCTTCCTGCTGAAGCTGCGCTATGACGGGGACACGCTGGTGGAAGCGGTGCTGGACGGCAAGGCCCTTCCCCTGCCCTACGACCGGAGGTTCCGGGTATGAGGCTGCTGGAAGTTTGCGTGGACTCCCTGGCTTCCGCAAGGGCCGCCATTCTGGGCGGCGCGGACCGGCTGGAGCTGTGCTCCGCCCTGAGTGTGGGCGGGCTGACCCCCTATGTGGGTCTGCTGCGGCAGATCCGGGCCGAATCGGACATTCCCATCCGGTGCCTCATGCGCCCCCGGGCAGGTGACTTTTGCTATACACCGGAGGAAATCGAACTGATGGCGGATCAGATCCGGGAGCTGAAAAACGCGGGAGCCGACGGCTTCGTCATCGGCTGTCTGACTCCTGATGGGGACCTGGACGAAAGAGCCATGGCTCCCCTGCTGGAAGCCTGCGGGGATTCCGGCATCACCCTCCACCGGTGTGTGGATGTGTCCCGGGACCCGGTGGAAACCTGCCGCCGGGCAAAGGCCCTGGGCATCGATACGGTGCTCACCAGCGGCGCCGCCGCAAGCTGTATGGCCGGGATGGAGACCATTGGCAGGCTTCTGACCCTCCGGGAGGAAAACCGGGTTCCGGAAATCCTCATCGGCGCCGGTGTCAGCGCCGGGGTGATCCGTCAATTCCGGGCCAAATATCCCGCCGCCCGGGCCTTCCACATGAGCGGCAAACGGGAAGTGGAAAGCGCCATGCGCTTCCGCCGGGAGGGGGTCCCCATGGGCCTGCCCGGCCTGGACGAATGGCAGATCCAGCAAACGGACCCGGAAGCGGTCCGGCAGGCCCGCGAAGCCCTGCTCGAAGCGTGAAGAGCGAAAAGTTGAGAGTTTTATCTTCACTCTCCACACTTCAATCATTCCTGCCGTAGGGCGGCCTGCCCTCAAACCGCCCCGGGCAAATGGAATTTGCCCGAAAAGAAACGGATGAATTCTGGATTTTCGGTCCATCGAGGTCCGAAAATCCAGACGGCCGGTTGATGGCAACCGGCCCTACCGGAAATGCACAGCAAAAACGAAGGCGCCCCGGTTGGGGCGCCCGTTTTCTTCCTGGTTAGCAGCAGCAGTTGTTGTTGTCGCAGCCACAGCCGCAGTTGTGGTTGTTGTTATAGTTCCCGCCGCACATGCCGTTGTTGCCGCAGCCGCAGAACAGGATCAGCAGGATGATGATCCAGCAGTAGTTGCCACCACAAAAGCCATTGTTATACATAGGAATACCTCCACAGATTTTGTTGAGCTTTGGCTTTCCCCGCCGCTCACATTCCATGGTATTCCCCCGGCCGAAAAATGTGCGGAGTCACGGCTCCCCTTAGCGGGGAGCCGTGGAGTTTTTCAACAGTCTGAAATTCCCCGGACCGTTTGGTCCGGGGAATCGGTTTTGGTTCGGATTACAGCGCAGCCTTCGCCATGGCTTCGGAGGGAGGTGCCTCGTTCAGATCCACGATGATCTTCTTGGGGCACACGGTGGCGCACAGGCCGCAGCTAATGCACTTCTCGTAATCGATGGTAGCCAGGCCGTTGACCACAGTGATGGCATCCTCGGGGCAGATCTTCTTACACAGGCCGCAGCCGATACAGCCGGCGGAGCAGCTCCGGGTGGTCACAGCGCCCTTGGCATGGGAGTTGCAGGGCACCAGGGTGGTCTTCTCATAGGGAACAGCGGTGATGACCTGACGGGGGCAAACCGCGGCGCAGCTCATGCAGCCCACGCACTTCTCCCGGTCCACCTGGGCAACACCGTTGACCACATGGATCGCATCGTACTTACAGGCCTTGACGCAGGAGCCGAAGCCCAGGCAGCCATACTTACAGACCAGAGGACCACGGCCGCCGACCTTGGAGGCCGCCAGGCAGTCCTTGAAGCCTTCGTAGTTGCCCTTCAGCTTGGCGCCGCCGGTCTGGTTGCCGTGCTCGTCGTAGGTCCGGTGGCCGGAGCACTTGACCAGTGCCACCATACGGACCACGTCACCGGCTTCCACGCCCATGACCGCGGCCATGGCGTTGGCGCACTCGGCGCCGCCGGAGGCACACTTGCCGATGGGAGCTTCGCCGTTCAGAACAGCCTCGGCATAACCGCCGCAGCCGGGATAACCGCAGCCGCCGCAGTTGGCGCCGGGCAGGCACTCATTCAGCTTTTCCAGGCGGGGGTCAACTTCCACATAAAACGCCTTGGACGCGGCTGCCAGCACCAGACCGAAGATCAGTGCCAGACCGCCCAGGAACGCAATCGCAATAACAATTTCCATTGAATGAAACCCTCCTTAGAAAATGCTCAGGCCGGAGAAGCCCATGAACGCCAGGGCCAGCAGGCCGGCGGTGATCAGGGCAATCGGGAAACCCTTGAAGCTCTCAGGGCACTCAGCCTTGTCCACACGCTCCCGGACGGAAGCGAACAGGACGATGGCCAGGGTGAAGCCCAGGCCGCCGGCAGCACCGTTGACGGTGCTGATCAGCACATCGTAACCCTCGGCCACATTGACCAGCACCACGCCCAGAACGGCGCAGTTGGTGGTGATCAGGGGCAGGAACACACCCAGGGCCTTGTACAGAGCGGGAACCATCTTCTTCAGGAACATCTCAACCACCTGCACGATGGAGGCGATGACCAGGATGAAGGCCACGGTCTGCATATAGGTCAGCTCCAGGAGGAGCAGAAGCTGGTAAACCCAGTAGCAGGCGAAGGAAGCCAGGGCCATAACGAAGGTAACGGCCATGCCCATGCCCAGGGCGGTATCGATCTTCTTGGAGACGCCCATAAAGGGGCAGATGCCGTAGAACTTCACCAGAATGAAGTTCTGGCTCAGAAGCGCGGCGATCAGAATGCCAATAATCTGCTGTGCCATTATTTCGCGCCCTCCTTTGCTTTCTTATTGTTCAGGTACTTCATCAGCCACTGGGAGCCGGCGATGACGCAGCCCAGGACCAGGAAGCCGCCCACGGGCATGACCATCTGCATGGCGGGAATGCCCTCGGGGATGATGCGGATGCCCTCACCGTTGTTCAGCAGGCCGCCGCCGAAGGTGCCGGAGCCCAGGAGCTCACGGATGATGCAGGTGATGACCAGAGCCACAGTGTAGCCGATACCCTGGCACAGGCCGTCCACGGCGGAGGCCAGAACGCCGTTCTTGGAGGCAAAGCCTTCCGCACGGCCCAGGACCATACAGTTAACCACGATCAGGGGGATGAACACGCCCAGGCTGGCAGCCAGGTCCGGCAGGAAGGCCTGCAGGCACAGGTCCACGATGGTCACGAAGCCGGCGATGATGGTGATGTAAGCCGCGATACGGATCTGATTGGGGATGACCTTCCGCAGGGCGGAGATCAGCACGTTGGAGCAAATGGTGATGATGGTGACCGCCAGGCCCATGCCCAGGCCGTTAAACAGGCTGGTGGTAATGGCCAGAGTGGAGCACATACCCAGAAGCTGCACGGTAACGGGGTTCTTGGTCAGCAGGCCTTCCATAAACTGTTTCTTGAAATTCATATTGAAAGTACCTCCTTAACCCAGGTTGGCGACACAGTCCAGGGCGGCGTTGACGCCGGTGCAGACTGCCTCGGAAGTGATGGTTGCGCCGGTAATGGCATCCAGGGTGCCGGTGCCCCGCTTGGCGGTGCCCACGCTGCCGCTTTCGCCCACGAACTGGCCACGGAAGTTTTCACCGGCAGAGGTCTTGGCTGCCGCCACGGCGCCCAGACCCGCAGTCTCGGTGTGGGAGATGATGGAGATACCCAGGATCTTGCCCTCGTGGTCGATGCCAACCATCATGTCGATGGTGCCGTCGAAGCCGGCGGGCTGGACCTGAACGGCGTAGCCCTTCTCGGACTTGTAGACCTTGGCGACCATGCCGGTGTCATCGGTGAAGGCGATTTCCTCGCCGCCGCCGGGCAGGACCGCGTTGATGGCGGCCTGGGTCTTCTCATAGTTCAGCTGTTCGATGATGGGAGCGGTGACCATGTTGACGCCGGCCAGCAGCGCGGCGACGATGGCGGCGATCAGCAGCAGGGTGCCGGCCAGCCGCACGACATACATAACATTGGATTCAGTTTTCATATTACTTCGCTGCCTCCTTCTTGGGCGCGCCGAACTTGGTGGGACGGCCGATGCGGTCCAGCAGGACCACGCAGCAGTTCATCACCAGGATGGCGTAGGAAACGCCCTCATTATAGCCGCCGAAGTAGCGGATCAGGATGGTCAGAGCGCCGCAGCCGATGCCGTAGACGATCTGGCCCAGCTTGGTCAGGGGGGAGGTGACGTAGTCGGTAGCCATGAAGATGGCGCCCAGCATCAGACCGCCGGTGCAAAGCTGGTAGCCGCACCACAGCAGGGGGTCATTGCCCATGGGGAACAGCAGGGACAGGATGGCCACGGTGCCGATGTAGGCCACGGGGATCCGGAGGGAGATGACCTTGCGGACCACCAGGTAGATGCCACCGATGACCAGCAGGACCACAGAAGTCTCACCGATACAGCCGCCCACATTGCCCAGGAAGCAATCCAGCAGGGTATCCGCGGGGAGCTGGCCCTGATGCATGGCAGCCAGGGGGGTTGCGGCAGTCACCGCGTCAGCGGTGGAGCCGATGATGGGAGCGGCGTTGCCGAAGCCGACCTTGACCCAGGTGGACATGGCCACGGGCCAGCTAAACATGAAGGCACGGCCGGCCAGGGCGGGGTTGACTACGTTCTTACCGATGCCGCCGAAGAGCATCTTCACCAGGATAATGGCAAAGGCAGCGCCCAGGACGATCATCCAGTATTCGATGGTGGGCGGACACACAAAGGCCAGCAGTACACCGGTAACACAGGCGGACAGGTCGTAGGTCTTGTCGTTCTGCTTCATCAGCTTGCACCAGGCCCACTCGAAGAACAGGCAGGATGCCACGGAGACCATGGTCACCACCAGAGCCCGCAGGCCGAAGAACACGATGGAACCGGCCAGGGCGGGAGCCAGGGCGATCAGCACGTCCCGCATGATGGTCTGGGTGGTAACGGGGCTATGGACATGGGGAGAGCTGGAAATCGTCAGCTCATAATAATACTTCATCTGTGCCATTGGATCTCCACCTCCTTATTTCTTGGCCGCGGCAGCAGCGGCATCACGCATGATCTGCTTACCGGAACGGAAAGCCAGGACCAGGGGCACACAGGCGGGGCAGGTGTAAGCGCAGCAGCCGCACTCGATGCAGTCCATCAGATGGACGGACTTCATCTCTTCCACATCGCCGGAGTACAGGGCCTTGTACATCAGCACGGGCATCAGGTGCATGGGGCAAACGTCCACACACTTGCCGCAGCGGATGCAGCGGGAATCCTCAACATTGAAGTTGTTGGCATGGCCCAAGATGGTGATGGCGTTGACACCCTTGATGGTGGGAACGCTCAGATCGTACTGGGCAGCACCCATCATGGGACCGCCGGAGAGGACCTTGTAGGGATTCTCGGAAACGCCCACGGCTTCCATCAGGTCGTTGAAGGTAACACCGATGGGAACCATCAGGTTCTTGGCATCCATGACCACGTCGCCGGTGACGGTGACAATCCGCTTGATCAGGGGCATGCCCTCGTAAACGGCGTCATAAATGGCCTTACAGGTGGCGGCGTTGAACACAGCGCAGCCAACCGCGGCAGGCAGACCGCCGGAGGGAACCTCCCGGCCGGTGACGGCCTGGATGAGCTGCTTCTCAGCACCCTGGGGGTACATGGCGGGCAGCACCTTCACCTCAATGCCGGTCTTGGGATCGATGGCATCCTGCAGGGCCTGGATGGCCTTGGGCTTGTTGTCCTCGATGCCGACGTAGGCCTTGTTCAGGCCCAGGACCTTCATAATGACCTGAATACCGCCCAGCATCTGCACAGGATACTCCTGGCACAGACGGTCGTCGGCGGTGATGTAGGGCTCGCACTCGCCGGCGTTGACAATGATGGTATCCACCTTGCCGATGCCGGAGGACAGCTTCACATGGGTGGGGAAGGTCGCGCCGCCCATACCCACGATACCGGCTTCCCGGATGATGCCCATCAGCTCCTCAGGGGTCAGCTTGTCCACAGCCTCCTGGGTCCGGGGCTGGACCTCAGGGCTCAGCTCCTGCAGATGGTCGTTCTGGATCACCACGCTCATAACGGTGGTGCCGCTGGTATGGGCCTTCATCTCCACAGACTTGACCGTACCGGACACCGGAGCATGGACGGGCACACACAGGCCCTGGTTGTCACCGATCTTCTGTCCCACCAGAACACGGTCACCCTTCTTCACCAAAGGCTTACAGGGCGCGCCGATATGCTGAGACATGGGGATCACCAGCAGGTCAGGCTCGGGGAATTCCTGAACGGCCTTGTGCTCCGCGTACTCTTTGTTTCCCTTGGGATGAACACCGCCAAAGAAAAACGCCATAGGTAAATCACCTCTCACTCAATTTCGCAGCTCATATTACTGCATGATAAATTATAATACTCCATTTCATCGTATTTGTCCATACAGAAAGTGTGCCTTTGCCAATTCTTTGTTCAAAAAACACAAAATACAGCAGGATTTTTCGCTAATTTGACGGGCCGAATATTCGGTATTTTCGGATTTATTGCGGCGTTCAGCCTAGCGTTTTTGTGGGTTTAATTCTCCCTTCCGTTGGCAGCGCCGCCGGGAAATACGCAGGGCGGGGTCATGGCCCAGCCGACCGGGCAACGATTTTAGAATGACAACGACCAGCGCAGCCAGGAAACGACAACAACCGTCATTGCGAACCAGTGCGCACACTGCGACTCGCCAAGAGCCGCCCTTCGGGCGGTTGCTCGCTTGCATGGCGCCTGCGGGCGCTCATGGTGTGGCAATCCGTTGCCGGACGGCGGCTTGAGGGCAAGCCGCCCTACCATTCTCAATTGAAAACGGCCGCCCATCGGGCGGCCGTTGCTTCATTTATCTTCCATGGCGATTTTGGCGGCGACGGGGCAATTGGGCACGTGGGGGCAATCGGGATAGGCGCAGTCCGTTTCCGTCAGGTGTCCATCCTCCAGCACCAGGGCCACCATGCGGCTCTGGTCCATGAGCCGGCAATAGCCGGTTACGAATTTTTCGGTTTCCATGCCTTACCCCTCCGTGATGCAGAAGCCCCGGGGACCGACCACCAGGCAGTCCGGGCCCACCACCTGCAGGTTGTAGGCCAGGAGGATCTTGCCGTAGGGCACCTCCCAGGCATCCGCGCTGCGGTTGGCATAGACCTTCACGGTTTTGCCTTCATAGGTCCGGTCAAAGCCGATATGCTTGTCGCCGGCCTGGAAGAACCGGATGTCGCCCAGGCGCAGAGCCTTCACCTTTTTCCGGAGCTGTCCCAGGCGCTTGAAATGGGCCAGAAACTCCCAGTCCTCCCTGCCCCAGGGATAGGGGCGGCGGTTGAAGGGATCCTTGTAGCCCTCCATGCAGGCCTCATCACCATAGTACAGGCTGGGGCTGCCGGGGAGGGTATATTGCAGGAAGGAAGCCATGAGCAGCCGGTCATGGGCCACGTCGAACTGGTTCCGGGACAGGCGGCGGCGGGACTTTTCCTCCCGGCTGCCGTCAAAATCGTCCACCAGTGCCGTCAGGATCCGGGGGGTATCGTGGGTGCCCAGCAGATTCATATTGCAGGCCACCACCTCCCGGGGGTAGTTCTCCACAATGGACATGACCGTATCCTTCAGTCCCTTACCCGTATCCCAGCCGCGCATAAAATTCAGGATGGCGGTGCGGAAGGGGTAATTCATAACGGAGTCCAACTCCACGTTGGTGAAGTAGGTCCGGCGGCGGCCGTAGGCCTTCTTGTTGGAAGCGTCCTCCCAGACCTCACCCAGCACATAAGCATCGGGATTGATCTCCTTCACCCGGTCATACAGCAGCTTCAGGAAATCGTCGGGCAGCTCGTCAGCCACATCCAGCCGGAAGCCGTCGATGCCCTGGGCCAGCCAGTGGGCGATGACGCTGTCCTCGTCGGTGATAATGAACTTGATAAACTCCGGGTCCATCTTGTTCACCGTGGGCAGGGTGTCGAAATTCCACCAGGAATTGTAGGAATTGGGCCAGTGGTAGAAGGTATACCAGCTATGGTAGGGGGAGCTTTCGCTCTGGTATGCGCCCTTGCCGTCGAAGACGCCGTCCTTGTTGAAATAGCGGCTGTTGGAGCCGGTGTGGGAATAAACACCGTCCAGAATCACCTTGATGCCCCGGTCATGGGCAGCGCGCACCATCTCCCGGAAATCCTCCAGAGTGCCCAGCATGGGATCCGGGACCTTGTAGTCGCCGGTGTCGTAGCGGTGGCTGGAGAAGCTCTTGGAGATGGGGTTCAGGTACAAAACCGTGGTGCCCAGAGAGGCGATATAGTCCATCTTGGCGGTAATGCCCTTGAAATTGCCGCCGTAGAAGTCGTTGTTCAGCACAACGCCCTGGGGAGTCGGCCTCCACTCCACCTCCTCATGCCAATAGGGGTGAACCGTATAGGGCTCCAGCTTGCCGGTCAGGTCGCACTTCCCTTCCTTGTGGAACCGGTCCGGGAACACCTGGTAGATGGTGGCGCCCTTGGCCCAGTCGGGGGTATGGAAATCCGCGGGAACGCAGCTCACCTGCCACAGGTCCCCGTCCTCCATGTTGGTGTCATCCCCCGCCTTGAACAGCCGGAACTGGCCGTCGGCATGGGCGATGTGGAAATAGTAGAAATACAGGCCCCGCTGAGGCAGGGAGAATTGGCCCTGATAGATCTCATAGGCGCCCTGATTTTCCATCCGGATCATAGACACCATCCGTTCCGGAGCGCCGTCCTCCCGCATAAGAACGAGCTTCACCGCCGTGGCCTGGACGCTGACGGGAATATGGATATGCAGGGTGCAGACCTGGTCCGGGACCAGGGTGCCAAAGGGGTCCTTGTGAAAAAGCTGTTTGCTGTCGAAAAGAATACGCATACGGTTCTCCTGATATGTGTTCTTACAGCACGGACAGTGCCATTGTTTATTATACACATTTTTCCTGAAAATGGAACCCCCCTTTGGAAAGATAAATTGTAGTTTATATCAGCACCGCACCCCTTGCCCCCCGCATTTATGAGGGGGGTGGCCCGAAGGGCCGGGGGGAGAAAAAAGAACTCCCCCAGTCAAAAATCGGTTCCGAAGAGCCGATTTTTGCCAGCCC
>JAFVWL010000002.1 GCA_017501695.1 Oscillospiraceae bacterium | reverse complement strand
TTGCGCCAGGAAAACAAAAGAAGCCCTGATCGTTTGGATCAGAGCATGGTTTGAGAAAAACGGACGGGACTGTAACGCGGTCATCGGCATTTCCGGCGGCAAGGACAGTTCTGTTTGTGCCGCACTGTGTGTGCAGGCGCTGGGAAAAGACCGGGTCATCGGTGTTCTGATGCCCAATGGAACACAACGCGACATTGCGGACAGCCGTCAGCTTGTGGAACATCTCGGAATCCGCAGTGTTACGGTCAATATTGCCGGTGCCGTGGATGCCATCCACGCGCAGCTCAGGACGGCCCGAATCGATGTGACCGCCCAGACGGAAATCAATCTGCCTCCCAGGATCCGGATGTCCGTGTTGTATGCAGTGTCCCAGTCTATGAACGGACGGGTCATCAACACCTGCAACCTGTCCGAGGACTGGGTGGGCTATTCCACCCGTTACGGCGACAGCGCCGGAGATGTATCTCTGTTGGGAAAACTGACCGTTCAGGAGGTAAAGGCATTGGGCCGGGAAATGGGCCTGCCTGAAAATCTGGTGGAGAAAACACCCTCCGACGGGCTTTGCGGCAGCAGCGATGAGCAGAAGCTGGGCTTTTCCTATGCTGTTCTGGATCGATACATCCGTGAGGGCGATTGTAAAGATCCTATGATCCGTGAAAGAATCGACGAACTGCATCGTGCAAATCGGTTCAAACTGGAACTGATACCGGTGTTCGGGTCCGGTCTGGAAGAAAAGGCATGACCAGGAATCTAAATGCTGTTTCCACTGCTATCGGAAACAGCATGGAAGCCTTGTCCTGAAAGAGCGATTCGGCAAGAAAAAAAACGGACGAAGCTGCGAGAACGTATTGTAAACCCTATCGTGGCAACACCGCCTCCCACCGCCCACCGCATCCGGGAATCCGAACTGTATACCAGGGTACGGCAGTACGCAGAGGAACTGCGGGATTAGTGGATCGCAGATCAGGCTGACCTGCAGCGGCTCCACCGACTGTGGGAAATGAAGCGTCCGGCGATCAATTCCCACATTGCTGATCTATATGATGAAATCCAGCGGCTGGAGCAGGAGATTAACGGGATATTGATGGAGAAGATTACCGCTGTCCAGCAATTCACTCATACTGAACGAATCAAATCCATACCGGGTAGTAATTCGCTCACCACTTGTACCCCAGTAGACCACCCTGTCCTTTTCACCCTGAAGAAATGCGGATAAACTCAGCATACCTCCCTCAAAGGAACGATAGAATGGGTTTTCTGATTCCTCCGCAAGCAAGGTCTGGCGCAAGCAAACAAGTTGATTTGACTGTTCTTCAGAAATTGAGGTCTGTGTCAAAACCAAAATATCAATGTTGAGTATTCCGCCCGAGATTGCGCACCTTGACCGCTGAGATTGAGCATCTCCACCGGCAGGACTGAGCAGTCCCACCGCTGGCATTGAGCATGCGGTAAAATGTAGATATGCGCCGTTTTTTCGGCGTAAATATCTGCAAGGAGGTCACCTATATGACCAATTACCGTGAGATCCTCAGGCTCCACAGCCTGGGGTTCAACAAGACTGAGATCGCAGCCAGCTGCAAGTGCGCCCGAAATACCGTGGCAGCCACGCTGCAGCGGGCGGCGAGCTGCGGCCTGCAATGGCCACTGCCGGAGGGAATGTCGGACAAGCAGCTCGCAGAGCGGCTGTTCCCGGCCAGCGCCTCGAAGCCCGTCTACAAGATGCCAGACTACGCCTACATCCACAAGGAACTCCAGCGCAGCGGTGTCACCCTGAATCTGCTCTGGCTGGAATACTGCGACCAGTGCCGGGCAGCGGGCGAGATCCCGTATCAGTCCACCCAGTTCAACAAGTATTACGCCGACTATCTGGCCAAGGCCAACGCCACCATGCACCTGAATCACAAGCCCGGTGAGATTATGCAGGTGGACTGGGCCGGTGATACCGCCTCTGTCATCGACACGGACACCGGCGAGGTTATCCCGGCCTATGTGTTCGTGGCGCCCCTGCCCTACAGCGGTTACAGCTATGTGGAGGCATTTTTCTCCATGAACCAGGAGGTGTGGACCACCGCCCATGTGAATGCCTACAAATACTTTGGCGGCGTCACCCGGATCATCCAGTGCGACAACCTGAAAACCGGTGTGCAGAAGCATGGAAAGGATGAGGTCGTTCTCAACAAGTCGTATCAGGAACTGGCGGAGCATTACGGGACGGCGATTTTGCCTGCCCGAGTCCGTGCGCCCAAGGATAAGTCGGCGGTGGAAGGTACCGTCGGTATCATCTCCACTTTCATTCTGGCAGCTCTGCGGAACCGTCAGTTCCTGTCCCTGCCGGAGCTGAATGAGGCGATCCACGAACGCCTGGAGGCTTTCAACCACAAGCCCTTCCAGAAGCGGGAGGGCAGCCGGGCCAGCAGCTTTGCGGAGGAGAAGCCCTTCCTGCGCCCTCTGCCGCCCAGACCCTTTGAGCTGGCGACCTGGAAGGTGGCAACGGTAGGACCGAATTACCACATTTCCGTGGAGCGCATGAACTACTCCGTTCCCTTTGAGTACATCAAGCAGAAGGTAGATGTCCGGCTCACCAGAGCCACGGTGGAGGTATTCTACGGCGGGAACCGCATCTGCTCCCATCCCAGGATTTACGGAAGATTCAACCAGTACAGCACGATCCAGGAGCATATGCCGCCCGACCACCAGAAGTATGTCCAGTGGAATGGAGAACGCTTCATCCACTGGGCCGGGAAGGTTGGCAGCCACACCCAGACCGTGGTTCGTGCCACTCTCAGCAGCTACAAGGTGGAGCAGCAGGGGTACAAGTCCTGCATGGGTCTGCTGAAGCTGGCAGACAAGTACACCCCGGAACGGCTGGAGAACGCCTGCAAGCGGGCATTGGAATACACGCCCCGTCCCTCTCTCAAGAATATCCAGGCGATCCTGGCATCCGGACAGGAC
>JAFVWL010000090.1 GCA_017501695.1 Oscillospiraceae bacterium | reverse complement strand
GAAGCCCGGCGGCCAGAGAAGAGCTAAGAAGTCTGAGTACGCTACTCAGCTGACCGAGAAGCAGAAGGTCAAGTTTGTTTACGGTATCCAGGAGAAGCAGTTCCGGAACTACTACGACAAGGCCAGCCGCCACGAGGGCAACACCGGTGACAATCTGCTGTCCCTGGTCGAGCGCCGTCTGGACAACGTCGTGTACCGTCTGGGCTTTGCCAACTCCCGCCGCCAGGCTCGCCAGCTGGTGAACCATGGCCACTTTACCGTCAATGGCAACCGCGTCAACATTCCCAGCTACCTGGTGAAGACCGGTGATGTGATTGCCGTTTGCGAGAAGAGCGTTTCCAACACCTTCTTCAAGACCATGAAGGAGAATGACGCTTTCGTTGCTGCCCCCAAGTGGCTGGACCGTGATAAGAATACCCTCACCGGTAAGGTCATTGCTATGCCCACCAAGGCGGACATCGACTTCGACATCGCTGTGCACCTGATCGTCGAGTTGTACTCCAAGTAATTGACCCCCTGTTCGTTCGTGTATTTGAATTTGTGGGGTGCATTCTACACCCCACACACTCAAGAAGGAGGGTTATTGATTCATGGTAGAAATTGAAAAGCCTCGCATTAGCTGTTTTGACAACGCGGAGGATGTTTCCTACGGCAAGTATGTGGTGGAACCCCTGGAGCGTGGCTACGGCATGACCCTGGGCAACTCCCTGCGCCGCATTCTGCTGAGCAGCCTGCCCGGCTACGCCGCAACCTCTGTCAAGATCGCCGGTGTCCAGCACGAGTTCTCCACCATTCCTGGTGTGACCGAGGATGTGACGGAGATCGTCCTGAACGTGAAGCAGATGGTTATGAAGCTCCACTGCCAGGGCACCAAGACCGTGTATATCGACGCAGTTGGCCCTTGTGAGGTCACTGCCGGCGACATCAAGGCTGATGGTGAGGTCGAGATTCTGAACCCCGAGCTGCATATCTGCACTCTGGGTCCCGATGCTACTTTCAACATGGAGATCACCCTGTCTCAGGGCCGCGGTTACGTGTCCTCTGACCGTAACAAGACCCCTCAGACCGTCATCGGTGTGATCCCCATTGACTCCATCTATTCCCCTGTCAAGAAGGTGAATTATACGGTGGAGCCCTGCCGGGTCGGCGATAAGACCGACTTCGACAAGCTGACCCTTGAGGTCTGGACCAATTCCACCATCTCTGCCAAGGACGCTGTGTCCCTGGGCGCCAAGATCCTGAGCGATCACCTGACGGTGTTCACCAACCTGTCTGATTCTGTCAGCACCGGTTCCACCGTGGTTGAGAAGGCTCCTGACCGCCCCGACAGCAAGCTGTCCATGACCATTGATGAGCTGGATCTGTCCGTCCGGAGCTTCAACTGCCTGAAGCGCGCCAACATCAACACCGTGGCCGATCTGATCAACAAGACCGGCGAGGACATGATGAAGGTCCGCAACATGGGCAAGAAGTCCCTGGATGAGGTGCAGAAGAAGCTGGAGATGATGGGCCTGTCCCTGGCCAGCGAAGATTCTGGCAGCAACAACTAAGCTAACCGTTAACCTGAATAAAGGAGGAAACGTTCATGTTCGGCACTCGTAAGCTGGGTAAGACCAGCGAACAGAGAAGAGCGCTTCTGCGTCAGCTGGTGACCGATCTGCTGGCCAACGGCAAGATCGAGACCACCTTCTACCGCGCCAAGGAAGTCCAGCCCGTGGTTGAGAAGATGATCACCCTGGGCAAGAAGGGCAACCTGGCCGCTTACCGCAGAGCCATGGGTTATATCACCAAGGAAGATGTGGTGCAGAAGCTGTTCAAGGAGATCGCTCCCAAGTATGCTGACCGTAACGGCGGCTACACCAGAGTGACCCGTACCGGCGCCCGCCGCGGTGACGCTGCTGAGATGGCAGTCATCGAGCTGGTGTAATTCCGGTTTGACAGAATTTGAGAGCGTACCGGACCTCCGGTACGCTCTTTTTCGTGAAAAGCAGAAACGGCGGCTTGCTCTCAAGCCGCCGCCCGGCGGCCTGCCGCCGGGAATGATACGTGGGGCATGAGCAAGCCCCCCCGCCACATTCCGTAGGACGCGGTGCCTTCGATGCTCCGGTAACTTCGGTGGAAAAATCGCTACACCGCTGGGGAAACGTCCCGCTGACCGACGCCCGAAAAAATCAAAATTTCCGCAAAAATCCCTTGACAAAAGGGGATTTCTGCTGTATTATATTGGAGTTGTCGGCGCAACCCCAATATGCTGCTATAGCTCAGCCGGTAGAGCGCATCCTTGGTAAGGATGAGGTCGCCAGTTCAAATCTGGCTAGCAGCTCCAGAAAATCAGCCATCCCTTTGGGATGGCTGATTTTTTTGCAATAGACAGATTTGAAAATATAAATGCGGCGCGGACGAGCGCCGCCGGCGACGGCTCGACGGAGCCGAACCTTAATTTTGATTCCCCAAAGGGAATCAAAATGCAAACAAATCTGGCTGGCATAACCAAAAAGCAGCAAATTATGCTTGACAAATCGGTATACCCATAGTATAATACACAAGCTGTCAAAAATGCTGCTATAGCTCAGCCGGTAGAGCGCATCCTTGGTAAGGATGAGGTCGCCAGTTCAAATCTGGCTAGCAGCTCCAAAAAAACTCCGATGCTGTGCATCGGAGTTTTTTGAACTTAGAATCGTTTCGAAATGGGAGGTATTATCTAGTATGAAACGGGAATCGGGCCTGGATCTTCTGCGGTGTCTGGCCTTGCTGTTCGTAATCACATTCCATTCCTTTTTGAATAACGGCTATTACTATGAACCCCAGACCGGCTTTGCCATGTGGCTGGCGGGTAGCTTTCGTTGGCTCAGCGTGGCCTGCATCGGCCTTTTCCTGATGCTGAGTGGGTTCCTAAAATGTGAAAAAACCGACCTGCGAAACTGCTACCGGGGGCTGATCCCGGTGCTTTTGGGTTACCTGATCGCATCTGCCGTGTCCATTCCCATCCGGCATTTCCTGTTTGGGGAGGTTTTGAGCTTCCAGACCTGGTGTACCTATATCTTAAGCTTTTACGCTGTGAATTACGGCTGGTATGTTGAGATGTTCCTTGGCCTGACGCTCCTCGTACCCTTTGTCAACCGGCTACTGAAGGTGCTTGATGACAGGGGTGTGCTGTGCCTTGCCGCATTGATGCTGGTGCTGACTGCTTGTCCCGGGGCAACTCCGCTGCCGGTGCTTCCAGACTATTGGCGGGTGCTGTATCCCCTGAGCTACTATATCCTTGGTGCCGTTGTCAAGCGGTTTCAGCCGAGAATCCATCCCTTGATTGGGATCCTGGGAGCTCTCGGAATCGCCGCCTGCCTGGGCACCGCTACGGTCCTATCCACGGATGATTTCCTGAACCGGGCTCTGACCTGGGAATTCGGAGATCTGTGGATCGTGGGTATAGTTCTCTGCTTGTTCCTGGCTTTGTATCGTCTGGAACTCCCGCCCTGGTTGGGGCGTATCCTGGCCTTCGGTGCCGACGGCTGTTACGGCGGCTACCTGCTGTCCTATTTGCTGGATGCTTGGTGTTATCGGTTGATCCCCCAATGGCGGACACCGGACCACTATGGGCTAATGTTCCTGGGTGTGACGGTTCCCATATTCCTAGCGGCGGTCCTTATGGGATGGATTCTGGAAAGGGTGGCGAATCGCCTTGCCGGGCGGCGGAAGGGGAGTGCGAAAGCCAAGCCCTTCGTTTCCAGTGAAACCGTATAATTCCATGAAGCCCAGTCGGGAGCGGACGCAGGTCCGCTCCTCAGACTGTGGAAAAAACCTTACATTCGTGCGATCGTAGGGGCGTGCATTGCACGTCCGGCAGTATAAACCACGGTTATAGATTGTGGTCTCGGCAAATTCGCAATTTTTTATGTTCGGACGACCAATGGTCGCCCCTACAAAATGAACTTTTTTGACACGCTGAAGGAGCGGACGCAGGTCCGCTCCTGTTTCTTTTGGTTGCAATTCCCCAAAAAAAGTGGTATTCTTTAGAAAAAGGGGGAATTGCTTTGACTATTATCGAATTCTTTGACAAGACCGCCATTGAAAATATGCTCAGCGCCCTGCTGTGCAAGCCGGACCGGGTGGTCTACATCGGCCACAACCGCAAGCAGATCGAAAAGTGCCTGGAAGCCTACCGGGAGGTCCTGACCACCCGGGGCCTGAAGGTGGAGCTGCGGGCCAAGAGCCTGAACCGCAACAACCTCCAGCGCATCGTCCAGGACCTGTCCGAGATTGTGGAGCAGGACGAAAACTGCGTCTTCAATCTGGATGGGGGAGAGGAGCTGTACTTGGTGGCTGTGGGCATGGTGGCTCAGATGTACCCCGGCCGGGTGGCGCTCCACCGGTTCAATATCCGAAACAATACCATCATTGACTGCGACGCCGACGGCAACGATCAGCTCCGGGAGCCCATCCGCATCAGCGTTCCCGAAAATATCCGCATCTATGGCGGACGGGTGCTGACGGTCGACGAGCATAAGGACGGCATGTATCCCTGGGATTTCAATGAGACCTTCCGCCGGGACCTGATGACCCTGTGGGAGATCTGCTGCCGCTATCCCAGGACCTGGAACAGTACCGTCAGCACCCTGGGCTGCGTGGACCAGTGGTTCCCCCATGAGGATCCCCGGGGCTTCCACGCGGTACGCAGCGTGGCTGAGCCGGTGCTGGCTGCCCATGACGAATGGTACAGCATCAATCTGGCCATCCTCAAGGCGCTGGAAGATGCCAAGCTCATTAGCTGGCTCACCGCCAGCGACGAGGAGGCGGAATTCATCTTCAAGAACCAGCAGGTGAAGCGGGCTTTGTCCAAGGCCGGTCAGGTCCTGGAGCTTATGGTCACTATGGCGGCCCTGGATGCCATGGAAGAGGACGGAACTCCGGTCTATGACGATGTCCGCTGCGGCGTTTACATCGACTGGGACGGCCTCACGGGCCCCGAGGCCCCTGTGGAGGTGGCCAACGAGATCGACGTATTCCTGATGAAGGGCGCGGTGCCCGTGTTCATCTCCTGCAAGAACGGAACCGTGACCCGGGATGAGCTGTTCATGCTGGATACCGTGGCCCGCCGCTTCGGTGATAAGTACGCCAAGAAGGTCCTGGTGGCTACCCAGCTTGACAAGCAGGGCTCCAAGGGCCGGTATATCCGTGCCCGGGCAGAGGAAATGGATATCCGGATCATCGACAATCTGGACGACATGACCTACGACCAGATGAAGAAGGAAATGAAATGCCTCTGGCTTAACAGCAAATAAAATAGCCGTGCCCCGGCACCGTTGACCAGACGGTACCGGGGCACAAGCCGAGAAAAGAGAGGTAAGAAAAGAAAGCTTTTTAGATATCCTTATTCACACCTCTATTATACCAGGCTGATTTTAACAAAAATAGGGTATAAATATTAAGAAAGTATGAAGCGGTGAGAAACTCACCGCTTCTTTTTGTGCAACTCAACCAATGAACCAAGAGGGGAGTGCTTCAAATATCATCGTTTTGCCCAAGAATGGGAAGGTGATCCGCCGGGAAAAGAGCAGGGGAGCGGTTGCCTGATCCCGGGAACCGTACTTGTGGTCCCCCACCAGGGGGAACCCCCGGCTGGCGAACTGGACCCGGATCTGATGGCTGCGGCCCGTGTGGAGCCGCACATGGACCTGGGAGGTTTCCCCGGCGGTGAGCCGGGTGAATTCCAGCCGGGCCTTTTTGACGCCCCCCCGCTGCCGCTTCACCACGAAGACCTTGTTCTTTTTGCTGTCCTTCCACAGCAGGTCCTCCCAGTCCCCGGCTTCCGGGGGCGTTCCGTGGACCTGAGCCACATATTCCTTCACCATGGTCCCTTCCTGGACTGCTTTGGACAGGGCCGCGGCGGCTGCTTTGGTCCGGGCATAGACCATGACCCCGCCCACATTTTTGTCCAGCCGGTGGATGGGATAGATATCCCCACCCAGAGCCGCGGGGACCTCATGCTCGGAATCCATGCCCACGGGCTTGACGATGACTACGATCTGCTTGTCGGAATACAGAATTTCCATAAAGTTCTCCTGAGTTACCCGATGAGGGGAATGAGCACGGTAGGTGCGGTCCAAATAGCCAGGTGCAGGCACAGCTTATGAACAGCGGCAGGCTCCAGTTCGGCCTTGCCGAAGTTCTTTTTTATGTTTATATTGTAAATCAACAAACCTGTTATGACGATCGCTATGATAACACCGAGGATTGTTGCTAAGGTCGATACCACATTCGGGGCATAATCTAAATAATCAAACCAAGTAAAAAAAAGAACACTAAGGCAACTTAATAACAGCACTACCATACTTACAGCAATCAGTGTAGCGAGAAAGCTGATACCCCATGTGGGCAGGATCCATTTCAGCCAAAAAATTTGCCGGTTTTCCAGCCCCAACTGTCGGGCGAACAGATACAGCACAAGACTGTTCACAACAAATTGTACCGGGATCAGAATGAGCCATTGATCCCAGCTGTACCACAGCATGGCCACAATAGCGTAAATTGCTGTTGCCAAATTGTAAAGCCGAACATCCTTTTTCATGGGAATACCTCCTGTTATTTTCTCTGCATATATGAGGACGAAAAATAGACGAAAATGTTACAGGGAAAAGGGATTGTTTATATTATACAACAGAATCCGACCGGGAAGCAACATTTTTCTCGGCTGTTGCGGTTGCAACATTTACAAAAATCCTGTATAATAATACCATATAACAGGAGGTAGAGACTATGACCACCAAGGACTATCAGCGCAAGTCGCCGCTGATGATTTTTTTAAGCTATTTTGCCAACCATAAAAAGCTGTTTGCCATCGATATTCTCTGTGCTTGCGGCATCGCCGCCGTGGACCTGCTGTTCCCCCTGGTGACCCGCAGTGCCCTGTACGAGATGCTGCCGGAAAAGATGTACCAGACCTTCTTCACGGTGATGATCGCCGTGCTGGTGTGTTACGTGATCCGTTCGGGTCTGCAGTTCATCGTGGCCTACTACGGCCATACCTTCGGCATCCGGGTGGAGGCGGACATCCGCCGGGACCTGTTCCGCCATATGCAGGAAATGAGCTTTGACTTTTACGATGAGAACCGCACCGGTGTCCTTATGAGCCGGCTGACCAGCGACCTGTTCGAACTGACGGAGCTTGCCCACCACGGTCCCGAGGACCTGCTGACCTCCATTCTCACCATCATCGGCGCGCTGGTGGTCATGGTGTCCATCCGTTGGGAGCTGGCGGTGATCGTGGCTGCCATGATTCCCATTTTCCTGGTGGTGGTTATGACCATGCGCCGGAGCATGAGCCGGGCCTCCAAAGCCGCCAAGGAAAAGACTGGCCACATCAACCAGGAGATCGAGTCCAGCCTCTCCGGCTTCCGTACCGCCAAGGCCTTCGCCAACGAGGATGTGGAGAATGCCCGGTTCGGTGCCGCCAATGAGATTTACAAGACCTCCAAGCGGGAGTTCCACAAGGCCATGGGCCGGTTCCATAGCTGCACCGAGTTCTTCCTGTGCAGCCTGAATGTGGTCATCATCGGCGTGGGCGGCTGGTTCGTCATGCAGGGAGATATGGACTACCGGGACCTGCTGACCTTTACCCTGTACATTTCCTCCTTCGTGGGCCCCATGCGTAAGCTCTCCGGCTTCTCTGAGATGTTCGCCAATGGCTTCGCGGGCCTGAACCGCTTCGTCAATATCATGCGTACTGAGCCCACCATCCAGGATAAGCCCGATGCCCAGCCCCTGACCGATGTGCGCGGTGCCATCACCGTGGATAAGGTGACCTTCGCCTATGACGGCAATCTGGATGTGCTCCACGGTGTAAGCCTGGAGATCCAGCCCGGCGAGACCATCGCCATCGTGGGCCCCTCCGGCGGCGGCAAATCCACCCTGTGCCAGCTCATTCCCCGGTTCTATGAGGTGTCCGAGGGCTCCATTTCCATTGACGGAAAGGACATCCGGGATGTGACCCAGCATTCCATCCACGAGAACATCGGCATCGTCCAGCAGGATGTGTTCCTGTTTGCCGATACCATTTTCGAGAATATCCGCTACGGCAAGCCCGATGCCACCCGGGAAGAGGTCATCGAGGCAGCGAAAAAGGCAGAAATTTACGAGGATATTCTGGCTATGCCCCAGGGCTTCGATACCTATGTGGGCGAGCGGGGTACCCTGCTCTCCGGCGGCCAGAAGCAGCGTGTGGCCATTGCCCGGATCTTCCTGAAGAATCCGCCCATCCTGATCCTGGACGAGGCTACCTCCGCTCTGGACTCCGTGACGGAAGCCAAGATCCAGCGGGCCTTCGATGCCCTGGCCGTGGGCCGGACCACCCTGATCATCGCCCACCGGCTCAGCACCATCCGGGCGGCAAACCGGATCGTGTCCATTGCCGACGGTGTCATCACCGAATGCGGCACCCATAAGGAACTTCTGGAACAGGACGGCATCTATGCCAGCCTGTACAAGACCCAGAACGCTCTGGCCCTGGCAGAACGCTAACGTCAATAAGCCCAAAAAGGAAGGAATTTGAATGAAAAAAACAATTTCAATGATCCTGATGCTTCTGCTGTGCCTGTCTTTGGGAGGCTGCTTTGAAGAACCGCTGATCATCGAGGTGTTCGACGAGCCCTGCCTGAACAGTGCCCGGGCCGGTGAGATCTTTGAGCGTTACGAACTGACGGCGGAAAACTGGCGGGAGTATCTGAAGGCGTACACCTACCAGGTGGAGACCGTGAAAAAGGATGCTTTTGGCGAGATCGTAGAGCGGGAGACTGTGAAGGTGACGATGCTGGGCTGCGGAACGGAGCGGTATTACGGCCTGTCCGGTGCCCTGGAGCTGAAGCATAAGCAGACTGGGGAACTGAAGACCTATCGGTTTTACGGACAACCGGTATTCCTGGACGAGAATTTCAATCTGGATGACTATGAATGCAGCCGCATCCAGGGGTATGTGTATTTCGCGAACATTCCCGAGGAATTGATCCTCAAGCCCGAACACCGGACCGGCTACCGGAACGAAAATGCCCATATCAACATCGGCAGCTCCGGCGGCGGTGTGTCCTTCACCACCACATTGGATTTCGACACGGATTCCAAATTTATCGACATCGGAAGCCACACACTGGACAGATATTTTGAATAAACACAACCAGCCGCCGAATCATCGGCGGCTGTTTTGCGTTATTTCACAGGTTCCAGAACATAAATGGTCTGGATATTGGAGTGTTCGCTGGCTGGGTTGTGGGAACCGTAGCACAGATATACGGTTCCCTCTGTTTCCAGCAGGAAGTATTGGAGGGAAATACCCAGATACTTACCGTCTTTGAAGCGGTCATACAGCTCATCGCTGCCAATGATCATATTGTTCCACTCTTGCTGACTGAAAGGAAAGTCCTGCCAGATCAGGTCGGAGATATAGAACGCATCGTACATACTGGGGTCATCTCCACTGTCCCACAGCTCCAGCAGACTGTTTCGGACCCTGACCATTCTGATGTATGGTGCCAGCTTTGCAGCCGGGGAGAGGTAAAGTGTTTCACTATTGCGATACTCTGTGGCAGCTAGTGGCGGTTGGCTGGCATCTGCTGTGCGGGGAATGATGCAGTCCAGCCGGGAGATACTTCCATTGGGGAGTCCTTTTTCAGTGGTATACATACCATGGGCGAGGAATAACTGCCCGCCTTCAATCTGGAAGACATAGTAGAAAGCGGAGCGATCCTGATAAAACTCGGAATCCTCGTACAATTCCGATGCGGGGATTTCCGCTTTCCAGGTATTTAGTGTCCTCTGACGGAGCGTAAACAGCTCGTCGTAGGAGTTCCACTGTCCGCCCACAAGAACGGGGCCAAACAACGCGTCAAAGTTTTCTTCCGTCAGAGTGAACGATTCCAGCTTGCCGCAGAAACGCCATTCGCTTTCTGTCTTGTACGAGCTAAATCGAAGGAATAAATTGCCGTTTTCGTCAATGTGGGAATCCTGGCCGGTATAGGTCATGTAGTTTCCGGTCCAGCCGTAAGCACCTGTGGTGGCTACATTATCAAAGCACCGGTACTCCTGACCGAAAATCATTTCTTCCGGGGCAGGCTGGAAATGCTGCGCCGGATTCGCTGCGCAGGACACCAAACAGAGACTGCTGACTAGGGTGGCGACAATGGTGATCCACAGGGCGGGCTTCTTCCAGTTCAGGATATGCTTCACCCGGCTGCGGACTGCGGTTTCGCCGAAGGCCAGAGGACTTGCCGGGAATGTTCCGGGCCGTACAGCCAGGTTCACCAGGGTGGCGGAATAGTCCTTCCGGATCTCCGGCTGACGGGCCAGCACCGCTTCGTCGCAGCGGATCTCCAGATCCCGGCTCATGAGCCGGAAGGCCAGATGGCACAGGGGATTGAACCAATGGACTGTCAGGATGCCGTAGGCCAGAAACTTCAGGAAGTGGTCGCCCTTTTTCAGGTGTGTCCGTTCATGGGCCAGCACATATTCCTGTTCTTTTTCACTCAGGGCTGCGGGAAGGTAGATTTTGGGGCGGAACAGGCCCAGAATAAAGGGAGAGTCCATCGCGTCGGAGCGGTATACCTGATCTTTGATCCGAATGGCGGTTTCCACCCGGCGGCGCAGCTTCCACCAGGCACCCAGGCTCCACAGGAGCATCACAGCCATTCCCCCGAGCCAGACCCAAGCCCACAGGGTCATCCAGTCCACTGAGACCGCAGGAGCAGGGGAGGGGGTGACTACCGGAGACATGTAGGAATTCATGGCTACCACCCCTGTAATCACAGGCTGTGTGGCATCGGCACTGATATAGGTAAGCTGACCGGGAACCGGTGCCTGGGCGGCAGTCATGTCGAACAGGGGCAGGCGGAACACGCTTAGAATACTTTCAAAGCTTACGGGACAGCACAGCCGGAACGCTGCCGCGGCCCACAGGGCCAGGGAATACTTTCGGGGTGCCTTTTTCAGTAACAGCCGAGCCAGAAGGACGGCCAGGATCACATAGGACCCGGTGAGACTCATGTTCAGAACCGTTCGGAAGATATTTGTCATATTCAGCCCTCCTTGTGGCTTTCAATCAGGGCCAGCAGTTCCCGGGCTTCCTCCTGGGTCAGCTTCCGTTCCTCCAGGAAGGAAACCAGGAATTTAGGCAGGGAGCCGGAAAAGGTCCGGTTCACTACCCGCTGGCTTTCAAAGGCTTGAACCTGAGCCTGGGGAACCAGAGCCGTGACGATGCTGTTCCGGTTTTCCGCAAAGCCCCGGTCACAGAGCTTTTTCAGTACCGTGTAGGTGGTGGATTTTTTCCAGCCCAGCTTCCCGGCACAGTGCTCCACCAACTGCCGGGAGGACAGAGGGCCGTGCTCCCAGATAATGGCCATCACCGCGTAATCGCTGTCGCACAATTTCAGATCATCCATTATTATGCCTCCTTTGGTCTATGACTATCGACTATCTACAGTCTAACACTATAGACCGAAATTGTCAAGAGAAAAAAGAGAAAGCTGCATCTGCATCTTCCTCTTTTCGGTGTGTCGAAAAACCACGTCATTCTGAGCCGGTGCTCACACCGGCGTGGGAATCCTGTGGATTATCGTACATGTTTAGTTAATAAACCGGGTTGTTTCCCGTTATTTACGGGATCGTCACACCAGTCTGAGGACTGGTTCGCGATGACGCGTTGCTTTAGAGGCATTTTTGTGACCCGCCGGGGATTCGTTTACATTTCCTTCCGCTTTCAGCGGAAGAAAATAAAGGAGTGGCTGGGGCCCTTACCCAGCCAGCAACAGTCCACCGGACTGTTGCATTTGATTGTTCGAATCCCCTCTGGGAAAGAAAAAAACCACCCCAAAAGGGTCAATGTCATTAAGTTAAGAAAAGCTGGATCTCACAGAAATGAGAGATCCAGCTTTTTCGTAACAATTTTAGAAATAATGCTTGACAAAGGAGAAAAAATGTGCGGCCTTTTTGCTAATTGCGATTAGCAAAAAG